>NZ_LN831786.1:1206816-1506816 GCF_001375675.1 Massilibacterium senegalense
GTCTTCCATCGCTGGATATAATACTTCTTCAATAGACCGGTGTAGTCGATGGATTTCATCAATAAACAATACATCTCCTGGTTGTAAGGAAGATAAAATCGCTGCTAAATCACCTGGTCGTTCAATCGCAGGTCCACTCGTTGTTCGTAACTCCCCGCCCATTTCATTGGCAATAATCGAAGCGAGTGTCGTTTTCCCCAGTCCAGGTGGTCCGTAAAGTAACACATGGTCCAACGCCTCGCTTCGCATTTTCGCCGCTTCAATAAAAATCGTTAAATTTTCTTTTACTTTCTTTTGCCCAATATATTGTTTTAAAAACTGCGGTCGTAATTCTAGCTCATACTCTTCCTCATTAGAAAAAGACTCCCCAGAAATGATGCGATCCTCCACTATTCTCCCCCTCTCTTATTTCAACATTAATTGTAGTGCTCGTTTTAAATACATATCTGTTGTGCCCGTTTCTTGTTCGAGCGTTGGTGTAATTTTTTTAATTTCTCTTTCGCTATACCCTAATGCTTTCAATGCTTCTATTGCTTCTTTTAACGCACTATTTTCTTCCGTTTGAACTGGCACCATTATTTCGGTTGTCGCAGCACGGAATAAATCAGGTGCTAAATCATCCAGTTTTCCTTTTAAGTCTAAAATAATTTGGCGTGCTGTTTTTTTTCCTACGCCAGGAAACTTCACTAAAAATTGTTCGTTTTCCTCTTCAATCGCCTGCACAATATGTTCCGGGTGACCAGACGCTAAAATAGCAAGCGCTCCTTTCGGTCCAATGCCTGATACTTGAATCAATTTTTGAAATAACATCTTTTCTTCTCTCGTTTCAAAACCGTACAGGGTAAATTGATCTTCTCTTACGTAATGATATGTATAAATAATCATTTCTTCATGCATATATTTTTGAAATTGGTAATTGTTCGGACAACGAACTTGGTACCCGATCTGCTGATTGTCCAGTACAATATATTCAGGTGTAATATAAACTAATGTTCCTTTTATATAATCAAACAATGTGAATGTCACGTCCTTTACGATAGTTAACCCATCTTTATTGTACCATAAGGGATGGAGCAAAAAGTTTTTGCACAAAAACGAATGTACGTTCTTTTTTCATTGTATCGTAAATTTCATCATTTGCCTATCATCTATTTATAAACTTCTTCCACGATATCATACTTCTACTTCTTTTCATTACAATGAAAAAGAGTAGAGAATCTCTCTACCCTTTTAACGATTATTTTCAAATGGACGTGCTGCTGCGTTCCCTAAATCATTCACGATGGCACGTATATCACTCGTCACTTCATCCATGGCACTACCGCGACGAAGTCTTGTATCCACATCACGAATTCGTCCGTTTAATTTGGAATCGGAAACGACTCTGATTTCATCTTTATTCGTCATCGTTTGGCAAATATTTCGTGCTTCTTTTTCTACATTATTCACATCGTTTCTTGTTGTATCAATTCCAACAAGTGCTGTATCCTCATATAGGATTACCGATGCATTTTTTACTCCATTAATTTGTTCGATTCTTTTTGCTACTTGCTCTGCTAAACGGCCGTCGTAGTCTTTGTAATACCCAATGTTTGTTGTGTCATTTCGACGCATTAACCGGTCGTCACGAACGTCACGAACAGTACGATCATTCGTATTAGGCCCAAAACTAGTGTTTTTATTGTCCGTTACGTCGTTATTTCGGTTTAACGCGTTATCATTGTTGTTTCGGTTTAGCGCATTGTCGTTATTATTCGTACAAGCTGCTAGACCACTTAAAAGCATCACAGATGATAAAGTAGCTATCATTGTTTTTTTCATTGTAAAACCCCCCTTCAATGCTTAATGTGGCATAAAAGAGGAGTTCTTAATCCATGAAGAAATTGGATACTATTTCGAAAATTTTGGTGGTGTTGCTGCAAGATTTCGTTTATGCTCGGAACGTTGATGTAATCGTTCGATAATTTGGCGATCTTGTTCTGGAATTTCTTTTCCTTCTAGAAAATCATCAATTTTATCGTAGGTCGTTCCCATCTCATTTTCATCTGTTTGTCCTTCCCAAAGACCTGCACTTGGAGGTTTTACGATAATATCTTCTGGGACACCTAATGTGATTGCAAGTTCCCGTACTTGACGTTTTGTATAATGAACGAGTGGTAAAAGATCACATCCACCATCGCCAAACTTTGTAAAATATCCTGTGTACCATTCCGCCGCATTATCCGTTCCAACAACTAAATATCGATAGTTGTTTGCAACTGTATAAATCGTACTCATTCGCAACCGAGCACGCAAATTGGCATCCCCTAGTTGACGAGTATCTTCTTTCCAATCACCTAGCGTGTTAATTCCCTTTTCCACCCGAGAAAAAACAGCATCATGTGCTTCTGTTAGATCAATCGTCATATTTTTAATGCCGCATCCTTCTACTACTTTTAACGCATCGTTAGCATCTCCAGCATGACTTTTACACGGTAAAATCACACTTAACGAATCATTAGGAAATGCTCGCTTGATTAAATACGCAATAACTGCTGAGTCAATACCACCACTTAATCCAACAATTAATCCTTTCATTCCTGCTTGATGTACTTGTTCTTGTAACCATGTTACTAACTTGTCAACATGCGCCTCCATACGTCTACTCCTTTTTATCGAATCGTTTTCTTTAGTTTAACACAATTTGCATAAATATTAGAGGCTTTCCCTTTTTGGCGTTTCCAACAAAAAAAAGACGATTCCTTTTGAAATCGTCGCTACACTTCTTCTTCCTCTTCCTCTGCTTCTCGGTAAGGACCTGGTTGCGGAGAAGCTGGATATGGTTGTTGTACCGATTGCACCGGATATCCGTATGGTTGTGGCATCGGTGGATATGGATACATAACAGGCGGATAACCCATTGGATTTGGACCACCACATCCGCACGGTGATGGCATTGGGGTTGCACCGCCGCATCCACACGGAGAAGGCATCGGATATCCTACGAATGGATGATGTGCGGGAACCATAGGTGGAAAACATTCCGGATGTGGTGGATGATAAGGCATCATCATAGGTGCAGCAGGTACTGGTTGCTGAACTGGTTTCATTGCTTCTAAAGTCGGAAGCTGCGGCATAGGTGGTACTTCTTCTGCCATTGGTAATTCTTCTTCTACGCACATTTCTTTTTCTGTATGCCATATTTCTTCCATAGACGGTAAACTTGGTAATTCTGGCGGTGTGAACGGAGCAACAGGTGCTGGTGCTGGCGCAACTGGTGGCACCTGACATTCTTTTGGCGGCATCATAAGATGTGGTTGGTAGTACACATAGGGCTGCATTTGGTATAAATTCATCGACAAATACGGATGATGCATCGTTGGTGGCATTGGTTGTTTTGGCAATTCCGGAAATTCTAGTTTGATTTCTTCCATCACCTTTTCTTTTTTCACTTCTTTGACAACTTCTTCTTTTTTCACTGGCACTTTTACCGTTGGAACTTTCACCTTCATTCCAGGCAATAACATTTCCATGTTTGGAATATGCGTGTTTAAACTCTTTAATTGTTCCACATCGATTCCGTATTTTTTTGCAATTTTATAAAACGTATCACCTTTTTGGACGATATGAATTTTCAATCTTTTCCCCTCCTAGATGGGCAGGTAGTTTTATCATTTACACGATATGCGAGCAAAGGGGAAAAGATGACTATTAAGCAAATTGTAACATTCGACCAAGTGCTAATTTTGCTAGTTTTTTCGTTGGTTCTTCCACTTTAATTTGTTGAATCACGTTTCCTTCTTCCAACAATTCAAGAATCCATACTAAGTGTGGTAAATCAATCCGATTCATCGTTAAACAAGGACACATATACGGATTTAACGAAATAATCTTTTTATCTGGATGTTGTTTAATAAGACGCTGTACTAAGTTCATCTCTGTTCCAATCGCCCATTCACTTCCTGCTGGGCTATTTTCAATCGTTTGGATAATGTAATTCGTTGAACCTGCATCGTCTGCTAATTGGACGACTTCGTGTGTACATTCTGGATGCACGATAATCTTCATATTTTTATATTCATTCCGAACAAACTCAATGTTTTTTGTTGTGAATTTTTCATGAACGGAACAATGGCCTTTCCACAAAATAACCTTAATGTTTTCTACATTGTCCCCGTCAAACACTAATGTTTCTTCGATTGGATCCCAAATCGCCATTTCATCAAGTGCAACACCTAAATCATATGCTGTATTTCGTCCTAAATGTTGATCAGGCAAAAATAATAACCGTTTTTTTTGTTCAAAAGCCCACTTCACCATCGTTTTCGCGTTACTAGACGTCACAGTTGCCCCGCCATGTTTTCCAACAAACGCTTTAATTGCGGCTGTTGAATTAACATACGTTAACGGAATAATCGTATCGCCAAACGTTCGTTGTAATTTTCCCCAGGCACGTTCTGTTTGTTCGATATTCGCCATATCAGCCATTGAACAGCCTGCGCTTAGGTCAGGTAAAATAACAATTTGGTCTTCTTCCGTTAAAATATCTGCAGTTTCTGCCATAAAGTGTACACCACAAAAGACGATGTAATCTGCTTCTTTTCTTTCAGAAGAAAGTTGAGCCAATTTTAAGGAATCTCCAGCATCATCCGCAAATTGAAACACTTCATCTTTTTGGTAATGATGACATGGAATATAGAGACGACTTCCTAATTTTTCTTTAATCTCTTTTACACGTTGTTCCATTTCTTCTGCTGACATGTTTTTATATTTTTCTGGTAATAATTCTTTTTGAAAAGCATCAAGCACGTTGCTCATCTTTTTTTCCCCCTCTTACATTAAAACTAATATCTAATGCTTGCACAGAATGTGTTAAAGCCCCCATTGAAATATAATCTACTCCTGCATATTGATAATTCGAAAGCGTTTCTAACGAAATACCTCCAGATAATTCCGTCGTAATAGGAGCTGGTATTTTTGCTTGAAATGCTGTTGCTTGTTCCGGAGAACAGTTATCAAACATAATAATATCTGCTCCCGCTCGGATTGCTTCTTCTAATTCTTGTTCCGTTTCAATTTCAACTTCAATTTTTACCATGTGACCGACTGATTGTTTTACTAGTTCTACTGCTTTCATAATGCTTCCGGCAAATTCAATATGATTATCTTTAATCATCACACCGTCATACAGACCGAAACGATGATTTACTCCACCGCCACATTTGACAGCATATTTTTCTAACATCCGAAGACCGGGTGTTGTTTTTCTTGTATCACAAATTTTTGTTTTACTTTTGCCCAATGCTTGCACCGCTCGATGCGTCATCGTGGCAATCCCACTCATGCGTTGAATGAGATTCAAAATAACTCGTTCTGCTGTTAATAAATGTCTCATCGGCCCTTCTACTATCGCGATTTGTTCATATGCACGGACAAAGTCTCCGTCCTTTTTTAATAAAGTCACCGAAATATCGTTCGAAAATAAAGTGTAAGCAGTACGAATAATTTCCTCCCCTGCAAAAATACCGTCTGCCTTTGCTAAAAAAATACCAGTTCCACGTTCTGTTAACGGAAATATTGCTTCACTCGTTACATCCCTTTCTCCGATATCTTCTTCGTAAAAAGATGCAAGCATCGAGCGTAACCGAATGATATTCATTCTTCTTCGTACGAAACGCTACGACTTCTCTTGTTGAAGTTGTAGCGTTTCGTACTTCCCCCTTTCCTCATCCCCTCATGGATGTTTTTACACGTTAGCATACGCAACATGATTTACTTCTTTTATGATAAATCGTTGCTCATCTTGTTCATTTTGTTGTGGGTAATCCGAACGGTAATGGCCACCGCGACTTTCTTTTCGTTCTAGAGCTGATGTTGTAATTAAGTATGCAATTTGCGCCATATTAAACCGTTCATACGCTTCTTTAGAAAGCCTGAAAAAAGCTCCTTCTTGTTGATACGGTTGCAACCATGTTTTCATTTGTTGTAACAATGTTTCCGTCCGAACTAATCCGACATGTTGAAACATCTTTTGTTGTAATGTTTCGATGGAAACGAGCGGGATTGAACATTCCATTACTTCTGGCAACTCATACGGAACAGACACTTCCGTACTTTTTTGTAAAATACTCGTTTTACATTGTTCTGCAAACACAATCCCTTCTAGAAGCGAATTGCTAGCTAAACGATTAGCGCCGTGAACACCTGTGCAAGCTACTTCTCCAATCGCATATAAACGTTCGATATTCGTTTCCCCATATTCATTTGTCAAGATCCCACCCATGAGAAAGTGAGCACCTGGGACAACTGGTACTTTTCCTTCCGTTAAATCAACATTAGCTTGTTGGCAAAGCGATGTAATCGTTGGAAATCGGGAAGAAAAATGATCAATCATTTTGATGTTTAAATAAATTGTTTCTCCCTTTGATGTAAATTCAAAAATTCGACGAGCAACAATGTCTCTTGGTGCTAAATCTTTTAATGGATGAACCCCTTCCATTATTGGTTCCCCATGTTCATTTTCTATAACCGCACCTTCCCCGCGAACAGCTTCACTTACAAGCCCAAAACATTCTCCATTTTGAACGAGCATCGTCGGGTGAAATTGAATAAACTCGAGATCAGCAAGTTGCACTCCTGCACGATAGGCCATCGCAAGACCATCCCCAACAACAGTTTCTGCATTAGATGTAATAGGATATAGCATGCCTACTCCACCCGTCGCCAAAACAACATGGTCTGCTTCATACACGATAGGTTGGTCGGCTTCCGTTTGCGCCCAAACACCGACACAACGTCCATTTGATACAATTAATTCTAATGCTTGTGTCTGTTCTTTAATGGTCGTATGTGTAGCAACTTTTTCATGAAGAGTTTTCACAATTTCTTTTCCAGTTTGGTCTCCACCTGCATGTAAAATACGCCGAATTGAATGCGCTCCTTCTTTTCCGCGAAGAAAGATACCATTTGAATCTCTATCAAAAGGAACACCTAACTCCAATAACTTTTCAATCATAAAAGGTCCCTTTTTCACAAGTAACTCCACTGCTTCTTCTTTGTTATGAAAGTTTCCAGCAGTAATCGTATCGTAAAAATGACTCGTCCAATCATCATCATCCGTCGTTACTGCAGCAATTCCACCTTGTGCTTTCCATGAGTTACTGTTTTCCCATTCCGACTTTGTGAGAATTATCACATTCTTATGATCGTGAAGTAATTCTGCTAACATTAAAGCAGAGATTCCCGAACCGATAATTAACACATCGGTTTTTATCGCTTTCATTTTCTTCCCCTTCTTCTATGTTAATTTACATATGTCTTGACACATATGTTTACACATAATTAAACTAATGACAAGTGTTTTTTATCTGAAAGAAGGGAAAAAATCATGTATTTTGATTATGGGGCGACAACACCAATGAGTAAAAGGGCGTTAGATGCCTATCAAATGGTAGCTGTTCGTTTTTATGGAAATACTAGCAGCCTTCATGAGGCCGGAGTAGAAGCAAGCCGATTGTTAGAAGTAAGTCGAAAAAAGATTGCTTCTTTTTTACACGCGCAAGAGGATGGGATATACTTTACAAGCGGAGGAAGCGAAAGTAATCGGTTAGCGATTCGCTCCATTGCTTATGGACAAAAAAACCGTGGAAACCACCTTATTACTTCTTGTTGTGAACACCATTCTGTCCTTGAAACATGTAAACAACTAGAAAAAGAAGGGTTTTCTGTCACCTATCTTCCTGTTAATCCAAATGGACGTCTCGAAGTAGAAACAATTCGTAACGCTTTACGAGAAGATACGATTTTAGTAAGTCTTGCATATGGCAATGGAGATATCGGAACGATGCATCCTATTTTACAAATTGGACAACTTTTACACGAAAAAAACGTGATTTTCCATTGCGACTGTGTTCAAGCATTTAGTAAAGTAGACATAGATGTAACACGAGATTATATTGATAGTTTATCCATCTCTAGCCACAAAGTGTACGGACCTAAAGGGGTTGGCGCTTGTTATATCGCCCCGCATATCCATCTTGTCTCGCAACATCCAGGCGCGACACACGAAAAAGGCTTTCGAATGGGAACGATTGATACACCAGGAATTGTATCATTTATTTCGGCTTGTGAAGAGCTATTTCAAAGTGATGCATATCGGAATCATCTGCAAGAAATGAGAACGTATTTTTTAAACCAATTAGAAGCACTTCCATTTGCACACACAATCGAAGGAGACAAAGAACATAGTCTCCCCCACGTAATAGGGATCCGTTTTCATGGCGTTGAAGGCCAATGGTTGATGATTGAAGCTAGCAGACAAGGGCTTTATTTTTCTACTGGATCTGCTTGTCATGTCCATTTGCAAGAACCGACACCAACCATGACCGCTTTAGGCCGCACAAATGAAGAAGCATTTGAATTTATTCGATTTACGTTAGGAAAACAGACGACCAAAACAAAAATCGATCAAGCAATTCAACTACTGAAGGAACAACTCGTGCGATTTTTTAAGGAGTGAAAAAAAGTGAAAATATTAGGTGATGAACGAAGAAAATTAATTGTAGAGTGGCTAAAAGAAACAGAAGAACCAATCACCGGTGGTACGTTAGCAGAAAAAACAAAAGTAAGTAGACAAGTTATTGTCCAAGACATTTCATTATTAAAAGCAAAAGGAGAACCGATTATTGCTACTAGTCAAGGATATGTATATTTACGATTACAAAAAGAACAAACAAACCATCGTCGAGTTATCGCTTGTTTCCATAAACCAGAAGATACGAAAAAAGAATTATTATTGCTAGTGGATACTGGTGTAACCGTGTGCGATGTATCAATTGAACATCCTATTTACGGTGACTTAACTGCTTCCCTACGAGTAAGTAGCCGATTACAAGTCGAACAATTTATGAAAAAACTCGAAGAAACAAACGCTGGACTATTATCTTTATTAACTGACGGTACCCACCTTCACACCATCGAAGCAGACAGCGAAGAAAAATTAGACGCCGCTTGCCAATCTCTAAAAAAAGCAGGCTTTTTATTATAAAAAGCGGAGATGGGCTTGAATACTAACAAAAACCACCATCGATATTTCTTTTTGTAGAAATGGATGGTGGTTTCTTTATTTTATATGCACTGCTTGCCGTTTAAAAACAGGATAGCTCCCTAAAATTTTCACGCCACATCCGAGTGCTTCTAGTTCAGCTTTTACCCCAGGGATTAAAATATCATCCATTTTCATTTCAACATCAATAACGAAAAAATAGTTCCCAAGTCCTGTTTTTGCTGGCCTTGATTCAATTTTCGACAGGTTTAATTTTCGCCATGCAAAAGCAGATAATACTTGATGAAGTGCTCCTGGATAATCTTTTGGCAACGTTACTAAAATAGTGGTTTTTTCGCTCGTTTGATTCGTTTTTTGCGGTACTTGCACGTGTTCACGATGAAGCACAACAAAACGAGTAACGTTATTTTCATAATCATGCACATTGCGATGGATAATGGACAAATGATACTCATCTGCTGCTAGTTCGTTTGCAATCGCAGCAATGCATTGCTCTGGATGTTCTTCTACATACTGAGCTGCTGCGCCTGTAGAATTCATATATTTTATTTGAATGTTCGGATAATTTTCTCGTAAAAAACGATGGCATTGCGCGATTGCATGCGGATGGGATAATACCACTTCCGGGTCCTTTTGACTATCTTTATTCGCTGGATGCACCATAAAATGTTGTTGAATTGGAACGTGGATTTCTCCAACAATCGGTAATGGTTGTTCGTGAATTAAATAATCAATCGTTAAATTAACAGATCCTTCAATGGCATTTTCTAACGGTACAACTCCGTATTCGACTTCTCCCCCCATCACAGCATCGATACAACGTGGAATGGTCTCATATGGGATTTTTTCTGTTTTTTCAAATACTGTCATAACCGCCATTTCTGTGAATGTCCCTTTTGGTCCTAAAAATCCTACTTTTGGATATGTCATCTTCATCCCCCTTTTTCTTTCTACATGCCTGATCCGATAACTTTTACAGAATTTACTGCATCTAGTAGTTTGATTTGCTCGATAAACTCTGAAAATTGCTTCATCTTACTTACATCAAGGGAAACCGTAATACTTGCTTTTCCTTGCAGAGGAATCGATTGATTGATGGTAACAATATTACCATGATACGTAGCTACAATCGAAAGTAATGTCGATAACGTGCCAGAACGATGATCTAATTCGATAAATAAACTAACGAGTTTTTCTTTTACAATCATCTGAAATGGGAAAATGGCATCGCGATATTTATAGAAAGCACTTCGACTAAGACCCACTTGCTCCACTGCTTCTAACACAGATGAAACTTCTTCTTTTTCGAGCAATTCTTTTGCTTGTAATGTTTTTTTCATTGCATCGGTTAATAATTGTTCTTTAATTAAAAAAAGGCGTTCCTGTTTTTCCACCAAAAAACCCCTCCAGTAAAATAAAACGTCCATAAGCAGTGTGATACTGCCTATGGAAAGTTAGACATATGATCCGAATTAACATAACGTCCTATTTTTCATTTTACATACATTCCGATAGACTGGCTGTTAATCAATAAAATCAAACTCAATTTTACCAAGACGAACCGTATCACCATCTTGGGCACCTAGTTTTCGTAACGCATCATCAAGCCCCATGGCGCGCACTTGTCGTGAAAAACGACGAACGGCTTCATCGCGTTCAAAATCGGTCATCATATACAGACGTTCGATTGTTTCACCAGTTACGACCCAAGCGCCATCGCTATCACGATGAATCGTAAAGGGTGCTTCTTCCTCATGTTTGTATACAACACGAACGGATGCATCAAAATCATTTCCTTCTGTATCCCTCAATAGCGGGAACGCTGGTGTTGTTTCTAACAAATCCGCTATCTTAAATAATAACTCGCGTGTACCTTGATGGGAAATCGCAGAAATAGGAAAAATCGGCACATCGTCCCCTATTAGCTCTTGAAAACGTTGTAAATTTTCTTCACTTCCTGGCATATCCATTTTATTCGCAACGACTACTTGTGGTCGTTCTAATAACCGAAGATCATATTGTTCTAACTCTTGATTAATTTTCACATAATCTTCGTACGGATTGCGTCCTTCAAAACCGCTCATATCGACAACATGCACAATCACGCGAGTTCGTTCAATATGACGTAAAAATTGATGTCCTAGACCTGCACCTTGATGTGCTCCTTCTATTAATCCGGGTAAGTCAGCCATCACGAAACTACGGCCATCATCTGTTTCTACTACCCCTAAGTTTGGTGTAATCGTTGTAAAATGATAATCAGCAATTTTAGGTTTTGCTTTAGAGACAACGGATAAAAGCGTAGATTTTCCAACACTCGGAAACCCGACTAATCCAACATCTGCTAACACTTTTAATTCTAGCTGCACGTACCGTTCTTGACCAGGCTCCCCTTTTTCTGCTAAATCAGGAGCTGGATTTGCTGCTGTTGCAAATTTTGTATTTCCGCGACCACCGCGACCGCCTTTTGCAATAATTGCTCGCTGTCCATGAGTGGTTAGATCTGCTAGCACTTCTTTTGTATCGTCGTCTACAATAATCGTCCCAGGTGGCACTTTTACGACTAAATCTTCTGCGCCGCGACCGTGCATATTTTTTGGCATACCATTTTCGCCTTTTTTTGCTTTAAAGTGTTTTTGGTAGCGGAAATCCATTAACGTACGTAACCCTTCCTCTACTTCAAACACAACGTCCCCACCACGACCACCATCACCGCCGGCAGGGCCTCCTTTAGGTACAAACTTTTCTCGGCGATAGGCAACCATTCCGTTTCCACCATCGCCTGCTTTTACATATATATTGACTTGATCGACAAACATCGTATCCTCCTCAGTCGCATTTTGCTTCTAGTTTCAATTCAAATCCATTATTCGTTACTTCATAATGGATTATACGTAACGGAGATGCATTTTGCGTAAAATATTGGTCTATGTCTTGAATGTTTCTTTCTCCTTCAAATTCATATTGAACGTAGAGCGTTCCATTCGTACATTGATAGAAAAGATACAATTCATTTTCCCATTGTTGGTTCTCTTGTTGATCAATTCGTTGAAACAAATATGATTGAAAATCATAAAGCGATTGATCGAGACACATCATCGTACAAACATCTCCAACGATTTCATAATCGAGTTCAAAAAAATGAGACTCATAAGAAAATGTTAATAATTGTTCTGCTACTTGTGGCATATTTAAATTACATAAATGAGCATCATTTTTAGCTTTTACAATAATATCATCGATAATTTGTTCGATACGGTCACAATGGTTCAATGCTAAATTTCCTTTTATTAATTGAATTTGATTCAAATAATCATGACGAACGTGGCGTAACAATTCCACTGTAGACCAATTTTTTCCCATTACACATGCTCTCCTATCATTCAATTTATAACGATTATACCAAAGTTAAGGCTAAGAAAAAATAGAAAGAGAATAGAAAAAATCGTTCTTACCAAACCTTTTTCTTTTTTTATCTTTCACTTAAAAGTAAAAATAAAACTCTGACTGAGAACAGCCAGAGTTTTATTTTTACGCTTCTTGTGCTTCTGGATATACGCTAACTTTTTTGCGATCACGACCAAAACGTTCGAAACGTACCACACCATCTACTTTTGCGTATAATGTATCATCGCCACCGCGACCTACATTTTCACCTGCGTAAACTTTAGTCCCACGTTGACGGTAAAGGATTGACCCACCTGTAACGAATTGACCATCTGCACGTTTTGCACCAAGGCGTTTTGAAATCGAATCACGTCCGTTTTTCGTACTACCTACACCTTTTTTCGATGCGAAAAATTGAAGGTTTAATTTTAACATTTGTTCCACCTCCTAGTTTTCTTTTATTTGTATGAACTTCCCGTACTCTTCTTCAATCGATTTTAGCGAGACAATCATTCCTTCTAGTAACAATTGAACATTATCAAATGTTTCTTTCGAAAGATTGTTCGGAACATCACAACGGATAAATCCACCATCTTCTTCTATATCTGTCACAAGGTTGACCCCTGTTAAAGTGTGAATAGCATTAATGGTACCGATTGAAACCGCTGAAACGGCAGCGCATACTAAATCTTGACCATATGGCCCACTTTCAGCATGTCCACTCATCGCAAACGACTGAACAAACGTATGATTTTTTCGATTAATACGAATAATAACCATAATATTTCTGCCTTATTATGCGTTGATTTTTTCAATCACTACTTTTGTATATGGTTGACGATGACCTTGTTTACGACGGTAGTTCTTTTTCGCTTTCATTTTGAAAACAAGAACTTTCTTTTGACGACCTTGTTTTTCTACTTTCGCAGTAACAGTCGCCCCTTCTACTGTTGGGTTACCAACTTTCACGTTGTCACCACCAACAAATAGAACTTCGTCAAACATTACAGTTTCGCCAACTTCTGCGTTTAACTTTTCTACGTAAATTGCTTGACCTTCTTCAACTTTAACTTGTTTACCACCAGTTGAGATAATTGCGTACATTCTAGCACCTCCCTAATATAAACTCAGACTCGCCTTCATCAGGTAGCATCTTATGCTTTTAAAACCTGTTCAGTGCGGTTGGAGCACAAATGGTGCTCGTAACGTATTAAATTTATCACTCCCAAATTAAAAAGTCAAGTTTATTTTTTACATAGGAAAGGAGTGTTTCTTTCGTATCAAAGCGACGAATATAATACGGTTTTTCTTGCTTTTCCTTCCGTGCTATAATCCATGTAAAAGTATCTTTCTTAGGAAATAGATGATGCTGTTCCTTTATCTTATCCCATATTTCCCCGTTCACTTCCACATATACAGCTTCTTCCTCTTCTTTTTGATACGCTAATGTTTGTAACAAATCTGTCAGGAAAATATCTGCTTCATATTTTTCTGCGATTGTTTTCACGTCTTCTTGTGTTTTTTTTCGCGTTACTTCAAACAAGCCTAAAGGTGTAAATCCAATACATTTTACTTGGACTATATCTTTTTTTACTTCCTCTTCTAACATATGGTGTACTTGTCGTTGATGTTCTTTACTTTTCATATTAATGAAATCGATAATAATGATGCCAGAAAGGTTTCGTTTCCGCATTTCTTTTGCGATTGTTTTAGCTGCTAGCATATTCGCCTCTACTGCCGTTCGCTCCATGTTTTCTTTTCCTATAAATTTTTTCGTATTGACATCAATCGCTGTTAACGCTTCTGTTTTTTCTATGACAAGACTTCCGCCATTTTGCAACCAAACATGGCTCGATAATAACTTTTCTCGTTCCTTTTGTAGCTGATACCACGATTGCATGGACGCTTGTCCTTTATAAATTTCGAGGGTTGCTTCTGGATACATATGTTTCAATGTTTGATAAAAGGATGTATCATCTACTATGATTGGATGTTTTCCTTTCTCAATCCATTCTTGTACCTTTTTTTCCATAACGGTTAATCCAGCTTGTACCACAGAAGGGGATGGCATTTTGTTTGCTTTTTTTAACAACGAATCGAACGTATTTTTTAGTGTTTCGTATTCTGACTGAAGCCTTTCATCGGCAGCTTCCCTTGCTAACGTGCGAAACAACCCTCCTTCTGGTTCATTTAAAAACGTCTTTGCTAATCGTTCTAACCGTTCCCTGTCAGTTGACGATACCTTTTTAGAAACGGCAATATAAGGACGATAGGGAAAATAAATAAAATATTTCCCCGGAAATTCTAAAAAAGTTGTCACATATGCTCCTTTTGTTCCGATTGGTTGCTTTTTTATTTGTACGAGAATCGATTGACCTTCCGTCGCTTCTCCCTTCATCTCCGAGAAAGGTAAATACGCTTTCTTATCTGTGCCAATGTCGATAAAATACGCATTCATTCCTTTTACTTTTTTTTCTATTTTTCCTTTTACAATTGTCCCTTGTGGCATCTCGTCATCTTCGATTAACCATTCTACAAGTTCTCCATTTTGCATGACAAATGCTTGTCTTTTCGTTCCGTATGTTTGAATAAGTAATCCGTCCATTGCTAGTCTCCTTACTGTTCTTTCCTAGTAAAATAATCGTGTAACAATTTCTTTTCGTTTATTATTTCTTTTTGTTTCCTTTGTTTATATTCACAAAAGCGATCTTTATATAACCATTTTAACCGTTCATAAATGGAGACATTAGTTTGATGCGTAATTAATTTTCTTTTTCGTCGTATTTTCTCCATTTGATACCGTTCGAATAAAAACATTTGAAATAAAACAAATCTTTTTTTCCAATCTAGCCAAACAGATACGAGCAAGAATAAAATCATCATCCAAAAATTTAATTGCTTCGGGACAACGAACAACACAATCCCTGTTAAACAAAGCAAAAGAAGAAAAGAAATACGCAACGTTTGTTCAAACGCACGGTGATACGGCTTACGATAGGAAAATAATAGCAACATGATTTTCCCACCGTCTAACGGATAAATAGGCAATAGATTAAAACAGAACAACGAGAAGTGAATCATCATTTGGACATCCCGATATGGAAAAGAGTCTGGAAGAAAATAAAAAATCGCGATAACCCAGACATGTTGAATTGGTCCTGCTAGCAATACAATCCACTCTTGTTTAAACGGACGGTTTCCGTATTCCTGTAATTTCACTACTCCGCCAAATGGCATTAATTCTATTTTTTCGATTACATAACCAAAACGATAAGCAGCATAAAAATGTCCCCACTCATGTAGCAATACAGCCATCATTAAAAAACATAAATAATAAAAAGAACCGGTAAGAATACTGAAGAGGATAATGATAAAAAAAAGGGGGTGGATGTGCAAATGACGAAAAAAGAAAACCCAACTATTCAAGAAAGAACACCTTCTCTGGAGACTCCCATTGTCCCTCATGTTTCAAGGCAACAAAAAGAAGATTGTCCTTTGATTTCCCAATGTACTCCCCTTTTTGAATAAACGAATACATTGGCACGTCACATTTATCTATATGCCCAATCCACATTTCACGATTATTTTCTAATTGAATGATTACTGTCTTACCGTACTGATTTTGGTTCCCACAAAACAAAATAAATCCATTTGCCGGATTTTGAATAACAGCTTGATTTGCTACTTGAACCCACCATCCTTGTGTCGTTTTTTCTACAATAGTGCCAGTCAAAAATGGTGATTCTTCTGCTACTTGTACGACATCCGTATATTTCCCATCATCTTGTAGTAAAAACGGGACAGCAGAGCCAAAAACAGATTCATATGTTTGTTTAAATGCTAAAAAAGGAAATTGTTGCGACATGATTCGATGCATCCATTGCTTATCAAATGTATCTTCATAAAAAGCAATCAATAAACAACTAAACAAACAGAAACTAGCCAAAGATTGAAAGAAAAACGGGTGTCTCTTTTTCTTCATTTGAATCACTCATCTCCATCTCTTATCTTTTTTCAATATATGAAAAAAAGAAAAAGTTATGAATGAACAAATGAAAAAAGAAGGTTATCTTCCTACTAACCTTCCTTGTTTGACTACTATGTTATTTTCGCATCCCGAAAAACTTTTTCATCTTTGTAAAAAAGCCTTCATCTTTATCTTCTAATGTCTGAAGTGGTACAGACTCACCTAAAATACGACGGGCAATATTGCGATACGCAATCCCTGATTTTGTCGACGGATCTAATGCGACTGGTTCTCCTTTATTTGATGCTTTTATCACTTCTTCGTCATCCGATACAATGCCTAATAAGTCAATGGCTAAAATGGAAACAATTTCTTCTACGTCAAGCATTTCACCATTTTGCATCATATGATTACGGATACGGTTCACGACCAATTTTGGTGACTCTACTTCTGATTGTTCTAACAAGCCAATGACTCGATCTGCATCACGAACAGACGCTACTTCCGGTGTTGTCACAACAATCGATTTATCTGCTCCAGCAATCGCATTTTTAAACCCTTGTTCGATTCCTGCAGGACAGTCAATTAACACATAGTCATATTCTTGTTTTAATTCTAAAATAATTGTTTTCATTTGCTGTTCATTTAAAACTGATTTATCTTTCGTTTGCGCTGCAGGAAGTAAGTATAAACATTCAAATCGTTTATCTTTAATTAATGCTTGTTGAAGACGGCAGCGTTCTTCTGCGACATCGACTAAATCATAAATGATTCGATTTTCCAATCCCATCACTACATCTAAATTTCTAAGACCAATATCGGTATCTATTAAACAAACTTTTTTTCCTGATAACGCTAAAGCTGTCCCGATATTAGCCGTTGTTGTTGTTTTCCCAACGCCACCTTTTCCTGACGTAATCACAATGGACTCTCCCACGCGACATTCTCCTTTCTTAAGAACGTGCAAACTTACAATCTATTTATTAGTATACTAAAAAGCTTTATAAAAAACAGTGATTCTTTGTTCAATTTATGCTGAAATTTTGTAACGTTTGAATTCGATCAATGACAATTTGTCCAGTTTCTTCGTCAATAAATGCACATTCACTTTCTCTCATTTCAATTGTTGAGTAATCAGGAGCACGACTGACTAAATCTGCAATTCGGAGTTGAGTTGGTCGCATTTGACCCGCCACAATCTTTTTATCTCTTTTTCCTGTCATCCCTGCATGAGCAATTCCTCGAAGCGCCCCAATTATGTATATATTTCCAGTTGCTTGGACGATTCCCCCTGGGTTTACGTCCCCTACTAACAATAAATCTCCTTCTACTTCTAACACTTGACCCGAACGAATCATTTTTGTAACAGAGACAATTTGTTTCGCTTTTAACAACTCCTCTGCTTCTTGTTTAGAAATAACATTAGAATAGATTTCTTGTACGACTAGTTTATTTTTTTTCCGGATAATATTTTTTAATGTTTCTTGTTCCTCATTCGTTAAATATCGGTTACCAACATGAATATTCACCGTTACAAGTGAATACTCCTCATCTTCTGGAACGGTGACTGCTAATTTTTCTTCTAGTTCTTGTAACAATTCATCAAAACGACATTGATCATCTAAATTTAACGTTAATCCATCTTTCGTTCCTTTCATGATGATATATTGCTGCTTTTTAATCATTAAGAGGTTCACCTCATCATCTAATTATTCAACAATTATTTGTGTAGTCCTTTAACGTTCATCTTCAATTTTTAGTTGTTTAAATAAACGATATAAATAACGACTCATCGGAAAATAAATGATTATTAAAAAACAGCTATTCAAAATTAACGTTGGGAATAACCTTATTTTCAAAAAGACTGGAAAAGAAATCGTAATAAATCCAAGAAAATGATAAAAATAATACAATCCGATTTCCAGTAATCCTAATCCGATAATCGTTCCTATAAAAACGGTTAGTAAATTTGGTTGTAAAAAGCGAAAGATGAATGCAATCAAATACGTTAAAACGAGTAATAAAAAAATATTAATTCCAATAATACCTGTATGAATAAAATCCAACAAAAAACCAAAAACGAGGGCATAGAGTAACCCACGTTTTCTCCCTAAAAAAGCCGTCATTAAAAAAATGACAACGACAACAAAATGAGGGACAAGCATCGCTTCAGCACCGAAACGTTCTGGCGAGAACACTTGCATGACTGTACTTTCCACAATAAAAACAAAAAATGTAAGAAGGGGGAGAAAATATTTTTCCATGTCTATTCCTCCTCTACTTGCTCAGGTTCATTTCCAATTGTTTGCGCAATTCGCTCTGTTACCATAACATGATCAACATCATATAGATCTGCTGCTGGTTCAATCAGTGCAGTTTGCGTTAAACCATAATCATCGGGGGTCACTTTTTTAATTTTCCCAATGACAAGTCCTCTAGGAAACGTTCCACCAAGTCCACTCGTTGCCACAATTTGTCCTTTTTTAATTTCAACATCACTCGGGATTTTCGTCATCACGATTGCTTTTTTTTCTGTTTGATATCCTTCAATTAATCCAAATGCTCGGTCATTTCCTTCCACTACTGCAGAAATTCGATTGGCTCGGTCAATATCACTAATTAATTGTACAGTAGAAGAAAATTGGGATACATCTTTCACTTTTCCAATTAAACCTTTGTTCGTAATAACCGCCATATTTTTTTCAATGCCATCTTTTTGACCTTTATCAATCGTGAGAAATTGATGCCATTCTTCTGGCGAACGCGCAATGACAAGCGCATTTCTTACTTTATATTCGCGAAGTGTTTCGTCTATATTAGCTTGTTCCCGTAAGTCTTCATTTTCTAACGTTAACTCTGACACTTTTACTGACAAACTAGCATACTCATCTAATTGTTTTTTTAATCGTTTATTTTCTTCATATACACGATTAATATCACGGACATTTTCAAAGAAACCCGCTACATAATCAGCGGGCTTAGTGAAGATGGACTGTACCCATCCAACGCTATCTTTCATTAATTGTTCCGGCCACGTTAACTTATCACGATCTCGCATCGACAAACCGATCAGTGCCACTAATAAAATGATGCTCGCAAGCAGTAAGATTAATTTTTTATTAGAGAAAAATTGTGGCATGATTGACACCTACTTACTATTTTAATTTCGTTTCCTTAATCCTGATTTATTCATTAAATGAAGATTTTCTAACGCTTTTCCTGTTCCAATTGCGACACAATCTAACGCATTTTCAGCAACGATTACTGGAATTTTTGTTTCTTCACTTATTACACGATCTAAACGGTGTAAAAGTGCCCCACCGCCGGTTAAAACGATTCCACGATCCATAATATCTGCCGCTAATTCTGGTGGTGTTTTCTCTAATGTGTTTTTTACGCCGTCCACAATCGCTGTCACTGTATCACGTAATGCACGTGCAACTTCTTCTGATGTAATCGTTAATGTTTTTGGAAGACCTGAAACTAAATCACGACCACGAATATCCATTTTTTCAATTTGTTCAGGTTCTCCAGCAGAACCGATTTCAAATTTCACCGCTTCAGCTGTCCGTTCCCCAATCATTAAATTATATTCCTTTTTCACATATTGAATAATTGCATCGTCCATTTCATCTCCACCAACGCGGACCGATTGACTGGTTACAATTCCACCTAATGAAATGACTGCTACTTCGGTAGTACCACCACCGATGTCCACCACTAGACTTCCTGTTGGTTCCCAGACTGGTAATCCAGCACCAATCGCTGCTGCAAATGGTTCCTCAATGGTATATGCTTCTTTTGCACCTGCTAATTTTGTTGCATCTTCAATGGCACGTTTTTCAACGGCAGTAATCCCAGATGGCACACAAACCATCACATTTGGTTTCCGTGCAAAAATATTACGTGTTTTTTGTGCCTGTTTAATGAAATGTTTCATCATCGTGGCAGTAGTATCAAAATCGGCAATGACCCCATCTTTCATTGGACGAACAGCTACAATATTTCCTGGTGTCCGACCAATCATATTTTTCGCGTCGTTTCCGACTGCTTCTATTGTACCTGTATCTTTTCTGATCGCTACGACAGATGGTTCACGCACGACAATTCCTTTCCCTTTTACAAAAACAAGTGTATTTGCTGTTCCTAAATCAATACCCATATCTCGAGAAAATCCACCAAACATTTATGTCTCTCCCTCTCTTATCAACAAAAACTCATAGATTTTATTATACTTAAATTTTTTAAAAAATAATAGTACTAGATATAGCCTTTTTCTTTTAAACTAATAAATTTTTGATCACCGATGACTAAGTGATCTAACAATTCAATGCCTAAAATTTTTCCACATTCCACTAATCGTTTTGTTACTTCAATATCTTCTCTACTCGGAGTTGGATCGTAGGATCGGGTCTCCCCTTCCTCAGAACCGTACGTACAGTAGAGTAGGCAAAAGGTCTTTGCCCCTCTCAGAACGGAGCGTGCAAGTTTCCCTGCACTCCGCTCGCCAGTCATGAAAAAACGATTTATCTCATTCATCCTTACGTATCGTTATCCTTTTCTTTTCATACCGATTATATACCTCTTTTACCGAAGTTTGATACTTTAATGCCAACGTCTTTACTAACGATAATTGCAAACAACGTTCAAACGTCCGCATCTTCATTGGCGTCGTAGTATGAGAAAAGTAATCAGATAAACGCATATATTCGTTTCGAAACAATGCAACGATTTCATCGTCTTGTTTATGCATCCACTTTTGTTGTGGGATAATTCGATGTTTTGGACAATAAACATGTAATTGTTGTTGCACATACACGGGACAAGCCATAATAATCATATTCCGTTTGGCTGTTAGTGATATGCGGTAATTGGCAAAACGAATGATTGTTTTTCCTACATGCCCGCCAGCAATACGACAATAAACTTTTTGCTTTTTATACCGGCTCTCTAGCAATTGTTTACAAGAAACAAAATCCTTTTTCCTTCCTTTAATGGCAACGATACATGTATCCTCTATTCCATCATACCATATGATTTGGTTTTCCTTTTCATATTCCTTCCTCTCTTGGAAAAAGAATAGTTGCACTAAAAACTGTTTCAACGGTCCGTCGCGCCTTACTTGTAGATAATGATGGATGAATGGATACAAATCTGCATCCTGTAACGATTGAATCGGTTTTAATAACTGAGCATTTGGAATATGCTCAAACGTAACGACATAAAACCAATCCCACTGCTCCAACGATTGTTGTTTGAACGCATCCATCATTGTCTTTTTCGTTTTCCTTCGGATGGAAAAAAGTTGCTCTAACCATTGAACAAGAATAGATTCTGCTAATTTTTGAATAAGAAAAAAGTCTACATCTGTTAGTTTCGTTTTTTTTTTCTGTTTTTCGGGTGTCCAAGTAAATGGACCATTCTGTAATAACATTAATAATTGTTTCGCGATGGCTTGATTAGGACCTTGTTTTTGCATTATTTTTTGAATGAGTTTCTCGTATTCATTCCTTCGTTTTATCATGACCTACTTCCCTTCCCCTACCAAATGGTCAGCGACACACATTACAGTTCGCCTGTGCTTCCACGATTACCGTAAAAACATTGAGTACTATGAAAGTTCCGTTACCATAGGATATTTCCCTTAGGCAATCCCATGTTCCTTTTCATTCTTTTTAGAATGTGTCCAATACGACATATAAAAACAATCGTGCAACGTAGGTTTTCCACTCATATCTTTGATTGAACGATTCGTTCAACGCTTGGTACACTTGAGGTTCGTTATGCGAAAGGCGAACATAACCTTTATACCAGTGAGCATCTACTCGCTAGATATTGGAATTCAAGCAGTATAGCCTTAACCATATTGCACAGAGCTTCTTTCATGCTATTGTCCCCTTTCTTTTTCAAGTCTAGGTAAGAAAGTTGCTCTCAAAGTTTCCTCAAGAACTTTGGTCTGCTACACAGACAATTTTTATAAAAAGTGACATGGCGCACCCTTTCGATGTATACGGCTCGCTAGTAAAAACGAGGACGTCGTTTTGGTTTGGGAACGACAACACTGCGAGGCCACGCTCGTTTTGTTTTTTGCAACGTACTCCGCTTTTTTTGCATGATTGTTTTTAGAAAACTATAATACCAAAGGGATTCTACATGTTTCGGGATACGATTCGTCATATATGAAAGTTCTTTTTTCATCTTTTCATACTCTTTTTGATAGCAAGATACAATAAACGATTCCTCTTCCTTTAAGAAATACACGCGTGCTTTCGGATAAAAAGGACGTAATGAACCGTAATGGTACTGTTTCATAAACAATTCTAAAAACGAAAATGTTGGTCGAAACGTATGTTCTTTCGAATCAAATCTGGCATGTAAAAAGGATGGCTTATATCTCGTTATCTTGCTTTTCATAAGCGGTAAAAACTGCATCATCTTTGTTTCTAATTGTTTTGCTTCTTGAATCGTTCCTTGAAGCACTATCACCCATTCGGTTTGATAACGAACCATCGACACAAATGTAGCCTGTCCTTCTAACCATTGCTCTATGTGCCCATGCACGAGCTCGCAAATAAGGCGATGTAACGTTTTCGATGGTCGTTGTAAACAAACGTATAGAAGGGAGAGAAACCTTTCATCCTGCACGTATAAAGGGAAAAAAGTGAAAAGAGTGGACATCCATTTCGTTTCTGAGGAAGTCACATGTAGATAATAAGTTCCTTTTAATTGTTTGTAGGTAAGAAGCGCCAATCCTTTTGTGGTCGAGTGGCGGCGGAGTAACGTAGGAGCAAAAAGCGTAGATAGCAAAAATGTCACCGCTTGCAGGCAAATAGGGGCGACAGACGAACGAATAAGCGCTCGGAATTGTTTTTTTTGTAACATATCGCATACTTGCTCAATCTCTTCTTTAGAACCGTTCGTTACCGTATAAAAAGCTGGCTTGCATAACAGGCGATACACATCATACACAGGCCGTTGTCGTTCGTGTACTTTTGTCATTTGAGTTAGTTTTAAAAAAGGATTGGTTGTCAACTTCATGACTCCTTTTCTTGTCCTGTTTTTACCTGTTTTCCTTCCCCGTGCTAAACCGATTACCGGCAAACGTTGGGTACTATGAAAACTCCGGTACCATAGGTTTCCCCTTAGGTAATCCCTGCCTTACAAAAACGAATAGAAGCGTGATGGGTAGGTGGTCCTTTCGATCGTTTGTCAAAGACATGTAGAGAAGAAAGCTGTGTAACGGACAAAAACGGCGATTTATCGTTATTCTTCTCCATCCCGTCCACTCGGGTACTTGATCTAGACTTCAGGCAGTTTAGCTTTCACCATACATCACTTAACATCCCTTTCATGCGAATGTCCCCGCAAGGTTTCCCTTTGTAAGGTAAGAAAGTGTGTTAAAGAACGTCACAGCTAGTTCTTGACTTAAAAGTCACTACTCGTTTTTACATGTGCAGGCGCACGCCGCTCGGATGATTATGAATACAAATGATCGAAGCTGCGGAACGTTTGTAAGCTTCTCGAAAGTAGGATAAGTATTTGGTGCTAATTTTTTATTACCATACTTTCCTCCAAACCGTACGTACATCTCTCAATGTATACGGCTTTCCATTTACCCTTTACCTTTTAAAAGATAAACTGTTTCATTGCATCATAGAATATTCGATCAGTTTTTCACTTTTTCTAGGATGCATGAAACTGGATAAACTGCTCTCCTTCGCCATGTAATAGGCTCTCCCTATCCCGGACTACTACGAGAACTCCGTTGCCATATCAGATAACTGACGTAGGCAATCCCCATTTAGATAAGTCGAAACATCGCGTTACATAGTAGCGGATGGGACGTTTGCTCGTTTCTTCTATCTAAAAGATGGTCGAAAGCGGATCACAACTTTTTTCTTGAAACCTTAAAGAAAGAAGCAACTTTCGTTCAGCGTTTATCGCTACCGCTCGCTGAAGGTCCACGGTCCCCCCTTAAGCTATCCTTCAAGCAATCAAGCTTTCATCCTTATCTATGTATCTCACCTCACCATACAAATCACTCGGTAACTAGCGACTGAACGGCTTTGCCAACATGCTACACTCCCCATTTCGTTTCCGGCCTGGATAAGTTGACTGATGATAGGGTAAAAAGTGATCTTTCCCTACTGTTTTGCGAAAACAGATTTTCCACTTCTCCTTATGGGCGCACGATTTCACGCGGATGAACAATAGAAGCATTTAAACTTCCGATAAAAACTGTTTTTTTGTGTAAAATTTGATTTTTTGTATTTAGATAGAGGGTGACGAAATGCTCTTGTACGAGAAAGCGCATTTCGTCCATGACGATTTTGGCGACGTCTTGTGGGGAACGAATGGAATGTTTTTCACTTACTTTACTTTCGGTTAAACGAAAACCTAACTCTAATGCTGCTTTCATTTGGATTGCTTTCGCTTCCCCAATGCCTTTTAATGCGGCTAGTTCTTCAATCGAAGCATCGCGGAGTTCTCGGAGGGATTCAAAGTGAGATAAAACTTGTTCTGCTAATTGGATGACTGGCTTGTCTTTTGTACCAGTCCGTAAAATAATGGCCACTAATTCAACGTTCGTTAAATAGGATTCACCGAACTTTTTTAATCGTTCTCGCGGAAAATGTTGCAATCGATTATCTCCCTTCTAAAAATGGTCGAAGCTCCCTTTTTAAACGGGCTATTGGCAACCCTACAACAGTAAAATAGTCCCCATGAATCTTTTCGACAAACAGCGCACCATACCCTTGGATACCGTAGCTTCCTGCTTTATCAAATGGTTCTTTCGTTTCGAGATATGCCTGTATTTCTTCGTCTGTTAAAGGATAAAATGTCACATCTGTTTTTTCATAAAAAGTGTGGATGCGTTCATTTGTTACAAGTGCTACAGCGGTATATACGTGATGTGTGTCACCGGATAATTGTCGCAACATTTCTATCGCTTCTTGTGTATCTTTTGGTTTACCGAAAATACGATTATGCTGAACCACAATCGTATCTGCCCCGATGACAATAACATCGTTTTCCTGCATCGTCTTTTGTACTGTTTTTGCTTTTTCTAATGCTAATGTTTGCACATAATCAGTCGGAGTTTCAGCTGCGATAGACGCCTCATCAAAGTCGCTTGGAACGATGTCAAATGGATGGTGTAATAGTTGCATTAATTCTTTTCTTCGTGGTGATTGCGAGGCTAATATTAGTTTCATTTCTATCTCCTTTATTTAGGGACTGATTGTATCATATCAGTCTCGATTGTTTTGATGGTATTCTTCCACCAATCTTCATGAAAGTTTTACAAAAAACAAACCGTTAACGAACGGTGATTTCTTCGTACGCCTCGATGCATTGTAATAATTGCTTCGTGTACGCCGCGCTAGATTTCTCTTGAATCGTTAACAATTCATCGACCGATTGTTGATAGTTTGTAAATGATGGTGGCAATTCTCCTTCTATATCTGTGGATAAATCAACTGGTTGTCGTCGAATTAAAGCTGGCAATGCATCTACATACGCTTTTACGACCGCTTCTTGGCTCTCTAGCACTTCTATTTTCTTTTCGGCAATTTCCACTTGCTTAATATACGCATTTTCCTTTTGAAGGAGTGCTTCTTTTTCAAACGATACATCTGAGTATATCACCCAGTTTGCTTCTCGCTTTATCATCTGTAAAGAAGCCATATTTTTTTCTAACGATGCCATTGCTTTTTCTGCACGATGTTTTTCTTGGAACACACCGTGTTGCACAACATATGCAGAAAAAGCAGGTTGATCGACAACTTGGTAGACAGATGGTTGCTCTGTTACAGGCTCTTCGATGGAAAGTGCAGTAAAATGAAACGTTTTTAACACCACCCACCCAAACACTCCACCTAACACGAGTGCTAGTAAGACGATACTCCCCCACTTTCTCCATTTGTGGAAAGAAGGAAGAAACTTATATATGTTCGTAGCATCCGTATATCGATGTGTTTTTCCGTTAAATCGAATGACAATCGGTCGCTTTTTCATGTCTCTTTGCCCCTTTGCATCCATTTCCGCTCTATTTGTCTGTGCGTCTATTGATGTAAAAAAGTGAGCTATGTTTGGACAAGTATAGCATACGTAACATAAAAAAAGACAAGACTTTTGTCGTCTCATCCTTTTTTATTCTATCAATTTTCTTGCTTTTTTTCCTTTTCATATAAAGGTGTCGTTTTGTTGCTTGGTTCTGGAAATTCAATCGCCGGACCGTTTTCTTTTAAACTTTTTAAATCCGGTGCATAGTAAGTCGTCACCGTTAATTTTGCTTGTAGTTTTTCTTTTTCTGCTTCTTCTTTTAACTCTAGTACTTCTTCTTTTCCTTTAAAATTCACTTTATTCACAAAGCTAACCCGTTCTAATTCTTGTACCGTATTCATAAATTTTTCAATTTCATAATAATTATCAGCACTTATTTCTAACGTTGCTTCTAGAGATTTTAACTGTGGAACCGTTCCTTCACCCGTATCCACTTCTATTTGTTCTTCTTGTTCTTCCCCTTCTTTAGCATCTCCTGTTCCCTCAACCGATGCTTCGCCATTTTTTAATTGCATATCTAAAATGACCGTATCTGAAAGAACTTCTGCTTTTTCTAACATTAAAATAAATTGATCTGCAAGCGGAGAAATTGGTAATTGTCGTTGCCAAATATATGTACTGCTCGTTTTAATTTGTTCTTCGACATCTTTAATTTTTTGTTCAAGCATTGCAATTTGCGTCTCTTCCTGTTGGACTTCTTGTAAAAGCTTTTCTGCTTCTTTTTTATTCGGAGAAACAAGCGTTATATATATCACGATAGTTGCCACGATGAGGACAAAAGATACAAGAAGAGAAATGATTATATTTTTTTTTGTAAACTGAATCATAACTCTTGATCCTCCTTTTTCAACTTCGCTATTTCTTTTTGATTTAACATGATTGTATATTTGGTTACATACCGTGGTTTAAGAGATTCTGTTAATTTCCAATTTTCTTCTTCTTGCATCTTATCATAAAACTCTTCTGCTTTCATATCTTCCATCGAAACATCTTGTACGTATGGAGAACTACTTAGTGCATTTAAATAGGTGGATGCTTCACGGATGGTATCAAATTGCGCTTCTAATGCCATTTTTTCCGTTTTGTCAAAGTCAATATTTCGTATATACCCCCGCTTCGGTAATAACTGTGTAAAATATTGCATCAACTCTACTGTATTATTTGGTGTATCATTTAATTGTTTAACATAGTTTTTTAAACTTTCAATTTCATTCGTACTCACTACTTTTTCGTATTCTTGTTCTTGCAGCTCTCGTAACCCTTTCATATTTTCTAGTTGCATGTTCGCATCTGCTAGTTCTGTTTTACTTTTGTTGTAGCTTAATGTTAAAAACGTTGCGGCGAAAATTGCAACCATTACTAGAACCCCAATCGAAATAAAGATTGCGTAGTTTCTTCGTTCACGTATTGGTAACAGGTTAATATTCATTCTATCACCTCTTTAAGTGCTAGTCCTAATGCTACATATTGTTGTGGTGAGATATTTGAGCCGTTGTCCGTTTTAAATTCGTTACATTCAAAAATTTCAACCGATACGTTCGTCATTGCTTCGATTTTTTCTTTTGCTTTTTTCAAGTACGGAAAATCACCAGATAAAATAATCTTTTGAATGCTAGTATTCGGATTTAACGTTTCTTCGTAAAACTTTATCCCTCGCTCTAAACTTTGGATCATCGTATCGATTTGTTCATCCATCGATTCCATCGGACCAGTCCAATAATATTCAGAAAAACCTTCTTGGTTCTTTTTATGTTTCCATTGATTAAAATACTCTAACATTAAATATTGCGATAAAAGCGGCGTATCTTTATGTACAAAACTAAAATGAGCAGATTGAATGTCAAATTGAATAAAAAGTGTATGTGCATCTATTTTCGTACGATGTTTCACATACTCATACAAACGTATAAAACAAAAAATAGAAACATCTGCAGCAATCGGGAATAATCCGATTTCTTCAAATAAATCTGCATAATCATTGACAAACGATTGTTCTGCTGCAAGTAAGACGATATCTTTTTCCCCTTCTCGTTCATAAATACCGTAATCAAACACAGCATGCTCAAAAGGTAAAATAATATTCGTGCCAATTTCTAAATATAAATGTTGTTGCAACTCCATTTCGCTTACCTCTTCTGGATAAGGAATTTTACGAAGGACAACGTGTGCATCCGGAACCGTAAACAATACCTCCCGTTTTTTTAATTGATACGTTTTCACCATTTCTTCTAGCACTTCTTTTAATTTTGGGCGATCGACAATTTTTCCTTCGCTAATAATCCCTTCTTCTAGAAAAAATTCATCTGCTACATGAACTTGTTCCACATCCCCTTGACGGACTTCTACAAAACGAATGACATGGTCTTGAATAACCAAACTAACTCTTGTTTTATTTCTCTTATTAAACATCCGCTTCACCCCTTACTATATTAAACTGATATACCAATCTAGGATTTGCTTCCCGTAAAAATAAACCGTTAACGTCCCGAATACGATAAAAGGTCCAAATGGGATCGGTTCTTTTCTTGATTTTTTCTTCGTCGCTAATAAATATCCCCCGATGATGGCACCATATAAGGTAGATAAGAAAAAGGCGAGCAATAGTTGCTTCCATCCAAGCACAAAACCTAGCACAGCAAATAACTTAATATCGCCACCGCCCATTCCTCCTTTACTAATAACCGCTATCAGGTACGGAATAAAAAAACCAATCGTCAAGCCAAGAATCATCGAAAGAAGTGTTTCTTCTGAAATAAACAATCGTTCGATTAGTAAGATTGGCATAAAAAAGAGCAAAATCTTATTCGGAATTAACATATAATGAAGGTCTGCAATAAAGACAATCACTAATAACGAGATAAGTGTTAAGGCAACGAGTAATTCTAACGTAAATCCCACTTTATAAGCAGCAAAAACGAATAACACACCAGTCATAAGTTCAAAAAGTGGGTAAATCGGGGAAATCTTCTCTTGACAAGAATGACAACGCCCTTTTAATAAAAAATAAGAAACAACCGGAATCAATTCCCACCACGCTAACTCATGCCCGCAACTAGGACAGTGCGATCTCGGTTTCACGATCGATTTTTTCAACGGCACTCGCAAGCCTACCACATTAAAAAACGAGCCAAATACAAGACCTAAAATAAATAAGTAGGTATATAGTAATGTGTCCATAGGTCCTCCTTTCGTTATAATGAAGAAGTGCCCCCACATTTGTGGGAGCGACTTCATTTTTCTTAAATTATTTATTTTGCTGGTTCTTCTGGTTTTACTTTAAGTGTTACATCACCACGTTCTAATTCTGCAGTAACTTTATTACCTTTAACATACGTTCCGCCGTCCCCAACTAATTTCACTGTATATCCACCTGGAGTGTTAGTAGTAGCTTTTACTTTCTTAATTACTGTCTTATCTGCATCATAAAAACCTTTTTTCGTTGAAGGATCTTTAACTTTTTCAAGATAATCATTATCATAAAGATCTTTTAATTTAATTTCAGCACCTTCTGGCAAAGCATCTTCGCCAGCTTCATATAATTTTGCAGCGTTAGCTATTTGTTTAGCATTTGAAATATGTGTATCCTTTTTGGCATTATCAACAATATTACCAATAGCAATAATGGCAATTGCAGCAATAATACCTAAAATAACGATAACAACTAGTAATTCAATTAACGTTAAACCTTTTTCGTTTTCTTTTAAACGTTTAAACATGTGTTTCCCTCCAATGAAATTGTAGTGATGTTTCTTTTAAAAATCGTAGCTGTTTATCAAAACTAGTAGAATAGTATTTTTAAATGAACAGTTTGCATAACGTTTGAAAAAATAATGATTAAAATAATGAATAATGCAGGATGCCTTTTATCCGTTAATGACACTGTACATTTGAAACATTGGAACCATAATCGCAATAACGATTGTTCCTACTACCGCACCAATGATCATAATCATTAATGGCTCAATTAGTGCTTTTAGTTGTTCGGTTGTGTTTTCTACTTCTGCTTCGTAAAAGTCAGCTACTTTGCCCAACATGGAGTCTAATGCCCCAGTTTTTTCTCCAATAACAATCATTTGTGTTACCAAAGGTGGAAACACCCAATGTTTGTGCATCGGCGTTGCTAACGACTCCCCCCCTTCAAGTGCTTTTCTAGCATCTTTTAGCACACCCGCAATCACTTCGTTATCAACTACTTTTTCAGCAATCGAAACGGATTTTATGATGGGGACAGAACTTTGAAACAACGAACTTAACGTTCTTGTCATTTTTGCTATCGATGCCTTTTGCATTAACTTTCCAAACAAGGGCATTTTTAGTATAACATAGTCTAAGTAAAATTTGCTAGTACTTTTTGACTTAATTGTGACAATTCCGACATATATTACAACAAAAAGTAGGATGAAGACCCACCAAAAGCTTTGCATAAAACTACTTGTGCCTATTACAAATCGTGTAATTAAAGGCAATTCTGCTCCTAAGTCATCAAACATTGAGACAAAAGTAGGGACTACTTTTGCTAGTAGAAAAATAATGACTCCTGTTGCTAAAATACTAATAATGATCGGATAGGTCATCGCAGCTTTTACTTTTTGACGTAAATGGTGTTGCTTTTCATAATAATCTGCAAGTTCGTCTAATGATTCGTCAATTTTACCACTCGCTTCCCCTGCAGCTACTAGGTTAATATACATATTTGGAAATACTTTCGGATGTTTATTAGCAGATTCTGATAACGGGATCCCACTCCGTAAATCTTCTTCTACTTGTAATAATGCGAATTTTAATGATTTACTTTCCGTTTGTTGCGCTAAAATACGCGTAGATTCCGTAATCGAAACACCAGCGCGAAGCAATGTTGCAAATTGGCGTAAATAAATAACAAAGTCTTTTAACCGAACACCACGCGTTACATTAATATTGATGGCTAAGTCTTTGTTTAATAAGTTTTCTGGTTTTTCTTCAATTCGGTGAATCATAATACCAGTTTTTTTCAACTCTAAAATAGCTTCTTTTTGATTAGAAGCAGTAATTCGTCCATTTTTCTTTTTTCCTTTTACCGTACGACCCTCGTATTGGAAGATAGCCATTATGCTCTCAACTCCTGTAAATACGGTTCTGCGACTTCTTTTGAGATAATTCCTTGACGAACTAATTCTTTTACACTCATTTCCATCGTATGCATACCGCTAGATCGGCTCGTTTGCATAATACTTTCCATTTGATATGTCTTTTTGTTACGAATTAAATTACTTACAGCCGAGTTTCCAACTAAAATCTCCGTACCCGACCGACGGCTTTTTCCATCGATTGTTGGAAATAATCGTTGAGAAATAACAGCTAATAACACAGCCGCTAATTGAATCCGAACTTGGTCTTGTTGATGTGGCGGAAATACATCAATAATACGGTCAATCGTCGATGTCGCACTTGATGTATGCAACGTTGCTAAGACTAAGTGACCTGTTTCTGCTGCTGTAATCGCAGTGGCAATCGTCTCTAAGTCCCGCATTTCCCCTACTAAAATCACATCTGGGTCTTGTCGTAAAGAAGCACGTAATCCATTTGCAAAACTGTGTGTATCAAATCCTATTTCACGTTGGTTAATCATACACATATTGTGACGATGCAAATATTCAATGGGGTCCTCTAGCGTAATGACATGTTTACTAGCATTTCGATTTAAGAAATCAATCATCGAAGCTAGTGTTGTTGATTTTCCGCTACCAGTAGGACCCGTCACAAGTATTAGTCCTTGTGGACGTTTAATTAATGTTTTTAGTAAGCTTGGCATATTCAATTCTTCAAGTGAAGGGATTTTTGTCGGAATGACCCGTACCGCTATTCCGACACTCGAACGTTGATGAAAAGCATTTACCCTAAAACGAGAAACGTCTTGTACACCATAAGAAAAATCTAGTTCCCCTTTTTCTTTAAATTCCTCCCACTTCTCATCCCCAATCATAACGCGTGCCATGTTCTCTGTATCTGCTGGCATTAACCGTTCTTTCCCATATCGTTTTAACGTACCATTAATCCGCATTAATGGCGGTATGCCAACGGTAAAATGAACGTCACTTGCTTTTAATTGAAAGGCGTGCTTTAGAATTTGATCCAATGTTTCTTTCATTTGGCTCCTACTCCTTCATTTTTCTTAATCTGCCCTAGCAATCCTTAACACTTCTTCTGTTGTCGTTAATCCTAGTTTTACTTTTAACAATCCATCATCAATTAAAAAAATGGTTCCTTGTTTTCGTGCATATTGATGTATTTCTCGTTGCGATGCTTTATTCATCATCATTTGTTTAATATTGTCATCTACAACTAACAATTCATGAACAGCAATCCGTCCTTTATATCCCGTGTGATTACAGTTAGCACACCCTTTTCCGCGTACAATTTTCTCCATTTTCATTCCGCGTTTTTGGAATATTTCTCGTTCTCGTTCACTCGGTATATGCTCTTCTTGACAATCTCGACAAACCCGTCGAACGAGACGTTGGGACATAATTCCTGTTACAGAAGACGCTACTAGAAATGGTTCTACTCCCATGTCAATCAATCGAAAAATAGTTCCAATGGAATCATTCGTATGTAACGTACTTAACACTAAATGTCCCGTTAACGAGGCACGAACAGCAATTTCAGCTGTTTCTGTATCCCGAATTTCCCCGACCATGACGATATTCGGATCTTGTCGTAAAATCGAGCGAAGTCCAGCGGAAAATGTTAATCCTACTTTCGGATTCACTTGCACTTGGTTAATTCCTTGTAACTGATACTCAACGGGATCTTCGACCGTAATAATATTTACTTCTTCTGTATTTAAATGGTTTAATGCCGCATATAAGGTGGAAGATTTTCCACTACCAGTAGGACCAGTAATTAAAATAATGCCATTTGGTTCTTCAATTAGACGGTAAAAACGTTCTAAATTTAACTTGTTAAAACCCAATTTTTTTAAATCATTCAAATTAGAACCTAAGTCCAAAATACGCATTACAATCTTTTCACCATAAACGAGTGGTAAAGTAGATACACGCAAATCAATTTCATGTCGATCTATCTTTACTTTAATCCTTCCATCTTGCGGAATTCTCATTTCGGTAATGTCTAAATTGGACATAATTTTAATCCTTGCTGTTAGCATACTTTGAATCGTCTTCGGCAAAATTTGCTCTGTTTTTAATATCCCATCCACACGAAAACGAACATATACCTCGTGTTCATGTGGGTCAATATGAATATCACTAGCTTTTTGCTGATACGCACTAGCTAATAGTTGATTCACTAATTTTACAATCGGAGAATCTTCTACTTCTATTTCCGTTGTCTCATTCGTTGTTTTCGTTTGTTGTTGTTCACTTAAAAATTCTTGCATCGATTCATCATTAGAATCATAATATTTATGGATTGCTTGTAAAATTTGGTTTTTTGTTGCAATTGTTCGTTCAATATGAAACCCTGTCACAAGTCGGATATCTTCTATTGCATAAAAATCTAGCGGATCAGCCATGGCGATTAATAGTTTATCGCCATTGGATTGTAATGGGAAAATGAAATGATGTTTCGCAAGTTCTTTTGGCACCAAATTCATTACTTTTTTATCGATAGGATAACTAGACAGCGTCACCTTTTCAATCCCTAGTTGTTGTTCTAACGCACTAATCAATTGATTTTCCGTGATATAGTTTTTCTCTAAAAAGTAATCCCCTATTTTTTGATTTGTCTTTTTTTCTTTTAGAGCTTCGTCTAATTGTTCCTTTGTAATCAACGCTGATTCGATTAAAATGTCACCGATTCTTTTTCTTTTTTTCATCTCGTTCACACTTCCCTTGATGGATATAGTTCTTTCCTCCCTATTCTACCATCATTCTGTAGCTTTTGTTGAACCGCTTTCATCCGACTTATTATTCACATTATCATTTGTCTTTTTTTGCTCGTTTTTTGTATCCTCCGTTTTTTGATTTTTCTCGTCTACTTTCTTTTCTTCCGTTTCTGGTTTTGTTCCTTCTTTGTTTGTTTCCGTAGGTTCTTCTTTTTCTGTTACACTTGGCCCCCGTACGACTACACGATGAGTCGGTGGATAAAAATCTTCCGAAATTAATTCTTCTTTAATTAGTCCTAAAGGTCCATTTACATTACGGTATACATTAACCATAACTCCCCTTTTTCCAGCTTCTTTCGTAATTTGTTGAGTAGGTCCGTATTTTTCATCAAATTGAATAATCGTTTTTGGTGCAAAATATTGTTTATCTTTCACTTCACTCGTATATTGATAGTAAAAAGGTATCCCTATTAAACGAGTAAATAATTGATTGTCTACTAATTCAAATTGGAACGTATATGTCATATGATTTGGATTTTTAAAAACTAAATCCATCGTTTCCGCGTTAATTTTTGTTTCATATCCTAGCTTTGCATAAGGTGGAAGTTCTAAACTAGTATGTCTTTCATATAATTCAAAATTTGTTTTTAATACAGTTTGATAAATACTCATCGCCAAAATATCCAGTGCTTCTGAATCAACTGGCGAAACACCATTTTGTTTCAACATTTGAATGAGAGAAACATTTGTTTTTGGTTCTACGACATAATCATTAATGTGCTCAATCCAACCAGCAATCATTTCTTGATTATTTCCGACATTGACAGAGTTTTCCGCAACAACAGTTGGTTCCCCTTTATTTTCTTCTTTTATGTATTCATAAAGATCAATCGTATGCTTACCTGTTTCTAAATTAATAGCAATGGTCGTTAGTGCATTTTCTAATGTTAACGGATCTAATCCATTCTCTAAGTTTTCATCATTTAAATTATGAATCATCGATTGATAATACTCTGTTTGAATCTCAATATATAACGGAGACTCCCCATTTTTCTTTGCATTTTTAACACTTTCATCTACTTTAAATACGATCATTTGAGAATCGATTGGTTTTTTCACTTCTTTATAGACAAATGTAAACTTGCTTGTTTCATACCATTTGTTTGTTTCATTTGCTATTTTATCCATTGCTTCATTTTTTGTTAGTCCCGAGATAGACACGGGACCAACTTTTGCATGTTCTCCAAATGTATTATCTAATCCAAGCACCGCTGTTACAGCAGCACTTACCCCTGTTGTAAGTCCTAAAATAACAGCGCTAACCCCCACAACAAAAACAATACCTATGACAAATGACGGCATCTTTTTTGAGCCCAAAACATGTTGCCTCCTATTCTGTTACAGCGTTCATCGATACTTCAATTAACAGATGTGCTCCTCTTTTTCTAGCTCGTTCAATATCTTCTTTTGTTAGCACAGTACCGCTCGCAATTAAAATTTCACCTTCATCACTTACAATATCTTTTTGTACTTTTTTTCCTACTAATAAATCAATTTGCTTTTGAACAACTGTTTCTAGCTGTCCGTCTAATGGAGATTCTATCTTCTCCCCAAAAACTTCTTGAACAGACGATAAGAAATTCTCTTCTGCATTTTCATTCACAACGATTAAATCTTTTCCGTATGTAATTACGTTCTTTACATCTAATACGACTTCTTTCTCTTGTACGTGTAATAAAATTGCTTGAATTGCACCTGTATCTTCATCAATCGCAAATTCATATACATCCCCTAGTAATTTTCCTAGGCGAGTCATTACTTTTGTATCAATAATTTTTACTTTTTTCATGATTAATTGATTGGCAACTGGAATTTCTGTTAAGTTTAAAATCGCATTATCAGATTCAATCGTTACCGCATATTCCCCAATACCGATTACTTTTTTAAACGGAATAGCTTTTACGTTAAATTCCATATCTTCATGATTGATCGTTAAAAAGTCAATTGATCCTTTTTCATTGTTTACAATTAACGATTTTACCGTGCCAATTTCTTTTCCATCACTGATACAAATAATCGGTAGTCCTACTACTTCTTTACTTAATTTCATCATTTCCACACTCTCTTTCATGATTTTTCAAGACTTCTTCCTTATTTTATCGCAAATTTTAAGATTCACAATAACATTCAGAAAATGCCACTTCTTATTATTTCACCCGATTTTCCTCTATTGATTGAAGAAAGGCTAGACATTCATCGATACGGTTTTGCTCTTTTAAAAACTCTACATAGTGCATAGATAACACGATAAATGCATCTTCATTTAATTCATCATGTAAAGAATGAAGAAGTTCTTTTTCATATTGTGCTGGATTGAGTTGCTTTAACAAATCAAGTTGTTCAATCACAAGAGCCATCATATTTTTAGTAAATTGTTTATTTTCTATTGCTTGTTCTCCTGCTTCGTTAGATTCCATTACTACTACTTCTGGATCACCTGCTTCGAAATCTTCTAATTCTAACGGGACTTCTGGTAATGCTGGTTCTTCTTCTATCTCGATTTCATCGAAATCCACATTACTGCTAGATGCCAACTCGTCCGCTTCTAGTTCTGATACCATTTCAGTTGATACTTCTTCCCCTAATGCTTCCTCGATTGTTTCGATTTCTACTTCAGAGGGTTCATTCACTACCACTTCTGTATCTCCCGTTTCGAAATCTTCTAATTCTAGCGGGACTTCTGGTTCTTTTGGCTCTTCTTCTATCTCGATTTCATCGAAATCTACATTGCTACTAGATGCTAAATCGTCCGCCTCTAGTTCCGATACCATTTCAGTTGATACTTCTTCCCCTAATGCTTCCTCGATTGTTTCGATTTCTACTTCAGGGGGTTCGTTCACTACCACTTCTGCATCTCCTGTTTCGAAATCTTCTAATTCTAGCGGGACTTCTGGTTCTTCTGGCTCTTCTTCTATCTCGATTTCATCAAAATCTACATTACTGCTTACTACTAGCTCGTCCGCTTCTAGTTCTGATACCATTTCGGATGATTTTTCCTCTTCTAGTACTACGTCGATTGTATCGATTTCCGCTTCAGGTGGTTCATTCACTACCACTTCCGAATCTCCCGTTTCAAAATCTGCTAAATCTAGTGGGACTTCTGGTAATGCTGGTTCTTCTTCTATCTCGATTTCATCAAAATCTACATTACTGCTTGCTACTAGCTCGTCCGCTTCTAGTTCTGAAACTATTTCAGATAGTTTTTCCTCTTCTAGTACTACGTCGATTGTATCGATTTCCGCTTCAGGTGGTTCATTCACTACCACTTCCGAATCTCCTGTTTCAAAATCTGCTAAATCTAGTGGGACTTCTGGTAATGCTGGTTCTTCTTCTATCTCGATTTCATCAAAATCTACATTACTGCTTGCTACTAGCTCGTCCGCTTCTAGTTCTGAAACTATTTCAGATAGTTTTTCCTCTTCTAGTACTACGTCGATTGTATCGATTTCCGCTTCAGGTGGTTCACTCACTACTACTTCTGCGTCACCTACTTCAAAATCTGCTAAATCTAACGGTACTTCTCGCTTCTCTGGTTCTTCTATCTCGATTTTGTCAAAATCTACATTGCTGCTTGCTACTAGCTCGTCCGCTTCCATTTCTGAAATGTTTGCCAAAGCCTCTTCGATTGTATCAATTTCCGACTCCCCACTTACACTATCGTTTACTTCTGTTTCTTGTTCTGGTAATTCCTCAACCTCAAAGGAACAAACATCAACATTCTTATCAGTCTTATGTTCAAAATCTCTAATCTTCATTTCCTCAAAATCAACATTTAATTCATTTGATAGGGTTTGGATTTCATCTTCTGATAATGATTCCTCCTTCCTATCCGTATAAGAACTTACTTTCTGCTCCAAAGGCTGTTGTTGTACTTGTTCATTATCCTCCGTTACCTCTTTTGTTTCTTGTTCTTTTTTCTCTAAAGCAATTGGTTCAATCATTAAATTTTCTATGGACATTTTTGATACTTCCACTTCATCATTCGAAGACACATCTTCTGGATTAGAGTCCATTTTACCAGGTGTCAATTTTTCGGATGGATTTGCTCTACTATCGGTACTAGGATAAACGATAGAGTGCTCTATGTTTCCTTCTACTTCATCTAAGTCGTCCTGTTTAGGTAGTTCTTCTTCATCGTTTTCTTTCCCAATCCCTTTACTCCAGAAAAGAATGATGGTGGTCAAACCCAACACAACAGATACAATACTGGCAACATAAAATGAGGTTACTTGACTTAACCCAACAACTAAAAGGGAACATCCAACAGCAATTCCAGCCCAAATTAACTTTGTTTTATTACTCACTTTTAGCGGAATAAAATAGGCAATTAAAACAGCTAATAAAGAACTAATGACAAATATAATTGCCGTGATCCATTTATTTTCCACAGTACCCCTCCCATACGTAAGTAATAGACATCAGTTATCACTCACTATTTTTTTACAAACAAAAGAATGGTTCTCTCTTCATTTTAAAGTTTTTTTTATATTTTGACAGTAAACAAGAAGTATTTAATACCTAGATACCATGATTATGTATAAAATGTAACGTAATTTCACGTTTCTGCAATTAGGAAAATGAAATGACAAAACTTTTAGTATAGCTAAAATCTTCTTCATCCAACTTAAAAGCCCTAAAAATACTAATATATTCAGCTGAAAATTTTTATAAATATCCAATCGAACTTTCTAATTCTAATACCCTATCCATTTTGTCTGATTTCATTACTAGTACAATATGAACAATTTTATTCACTTCATCTACTTTTATGGATGACTTATTCATATCCACCTTGTAACCTTCACTGTTTAAATAAGTTTTATCGGCTCCACCTTGGATAAACGCATTACCATTTTCAAAACCTAATCTACGTTGATCACCATCGAAAGTAGTAATCGTTACTTCTGTATCTTTTACTCCCGTTTGAGGTTCTCCTGATTCTGGATAACCTATCACATCATCCGCAACAAATACATAATTAATAAAATCAGCTAAAATAATGTCCGCTTCATCCCGTAATAATACTTCCTCTTCTATACGAATTGCACTTTTCATCATATCAAACATAAACATTGTCATAGGAACAGAAATAATAGCAACAATGGCAACTACAACAATTACTTCTACTAAACTATTCCCAGATTGAGATTGAAGATATTTTTTTGCCCAATTATTTTTTGTCATCCTTTTAATTTTCATTAATCATTCGTTCCTTTATTCTATTCTTTATCGATTTCAATAAATCCACTAATAGATGTAATCTTTTTTTGTTTGTCATCATTGACATTAACGATAATTGGATAAATGTTCACATCATTTTTTTCTAATACTTCATACTCAATGTAAAAAAGTCGATTATTCACAACAGTAGTATACGTATTTTTACATTCTGTCTCTTCTTTTGTGCAATTATCATATGTAAACGTGCCAATGTTATCAAATTGGACAACACCGTATAATGTTCGCTCGTATGCTTGTTGAGCTAATCGTACAGCTACTGTTTTTTCTTGGCTACTTGTTGTAGTCTTTGCGGACAATGCATAAAAGCCTACTACTGCACCCATCACAATAAAGAACAAGGTAATTGAAACAAGGACTTCCACAAGAGTTATCCCTTTTTCATTAGTCTTATATATCCGATGTTGTATTAAAACCACTTCCTTTTATCATACATTTAATGAAAATTAGATATTTTTAATTACTATTTTACTAACATCTTACATAAATCTTCTAAATATATCAATACTCCCAAAACAAACTTTTTAGAATTTTCATTTTTCCTTCCTATAGGTCCAATATTAACCATCCCTTTTCCTCATTATACAACTGTTATTATTTAGTTACAAATACTCATTATATTAAATTATTACAAACTTTTACAACTTATTCACAGTGTTAATAATGATTTTGAACTTTTTGGGTGCTTTCGTTTTGGACAATATTAACCAAAGCCTTCTATTTCTTTCAAAATAATTGCACTGAAATGAATGTGAATTCCTATAAAAAGTCCCATTTCTGCAAAACTACAATATTGTCTTACTATTACTTTCCCTCTATAAATCGAATTAAAAAAACACGAACTATTTCTTTTTTCTTATAAAATAAACAAACAAAAGGATTGATTATTTTTCCATAAAAGGATACCCTTATTTTGGAACACTTCATCATCTTTTAAGACCTGTTACTAATCTACTAAGTATGATGTAAAAAAAGGAGGTAGATAAAAATGAGTAGACTAAACGATGAAAGCGGTCTCTCTTTACTAGAAATCCTTATTTCTATCAGTATCTTATTCATCATTTTAACTGCAGTTGCTGGAATTTTTATTCAAGCTCAAAAATCTACTACTATTAATGCAAATAAAACAATCGCTACTTTTTTAGCACAGGGAACTGTTGAAAAAATCAAAGCAGATTCATCCGGAAAAGGTGGCACTACTCTTCCACCGGATATGGAAGAAAGTTTTAAAAATAAGTCACTTTCTTCACCAAATGTTTTTTCAAAAACAAGTTGTGAACAGATTTCTAATGATGAAATTTGTAAAGCTATTTATGAACCGACTGTAAATGGACATGACTATAAAATAGAAATCCATACCTTTGAACCAAAATTAGAAGAAAAAAGTCTTCATTTAGTACCTTTTTCTTTATATGTTTTTTATAATAATAATCGTTCGAAAATAGCTTTGGAGGGATATATACAAAATGATTAAGAAAGACGAACATGGTTTTACTTTAATAGAAATTCTTGCATCAATTGTCATCTTATCTATCATTATGATCATTGTATCCTCCGTCTTAACTTCTGGTTTAAACACGTATCGGAGTACAGCGATTCAGAATGAAATACGAACAGAGGCTGATGTAGTTATGACTACCATCATCAAACAAACATATTCTCGAAACGTGTCGAATTTATCCATATCAGATAATAAAAAGGTGGTCACATTAAATGCAAAAAACGAAAAAATCGGAATTGAGAATGGAACATTATTTGTAGAATTATTAAACGAAGAAAATAAATTAGAAAAAACGATTATTAGCAGCGAAGACTACACGTTAGAAGACTCTACTTTTTCTGTAATTAACAAAAAAATATTAAAAATAGATTTAGTCATTCAATCAAAGAAAAATGAAAAAATTAAAATTCAACTAAACAATGAACTAGGTCTATTAAGTGGAGGATGTGGAAATGCTTAAAAATGAAAAAGGTTATAGTTTGATACTTACACTAGTTGTATTTTTTATTTTAAGCGTATTAGGTTTCATTATATTAAGTTTATCCATCAACGGTGCCAAACAAACAGAAACAAAAGAGGAACAAACTCAAGCCTTTTATTTAGCAAAAAAAGGAATGGACTATTTTTATTCCGACTTTTCTGCTCAGTTAGGAGGATTAGAGAATAGCGAAATAGATGTTTTTGATTTCAAGATAAAAGAATTCATGAAGACATATGACAAAACAGTAGGCAATAAAAAAGAGTTTACGAATGAAAAAGGACATCAATACACTGTTGAAATAATCGATTATGAAGAAATTCGTGAAAATAATGAATCAATACAAGATAAAATTACTGTTCAATCTACTGGAAAAGTAAATGGAAAAACGAAAACATTAACACATACATACCAACTAGGTGCAAAACGATTACCAGATCAATTAAAATATGCAGTTGGTGCTAAGGACGATAATTGCGCTCTCTATCAAGTTCAAGATGGTAGTAAAAAGTGTAATAAAGGAAATATTTTTATTCATGGACCAGCCTCGATTGTGGGAGATATGTACGTTGGTGGTGATTTAATTACAACAAATCAAAGCCAGTATCAGAAAGGTGATACAAGTTATTGGCCTTACACTGATGATCCTTCAATAGAAGGAATCGATAAAAAAAATCCAAAGTTAACACTTTTAGGGAATTATTATACTTTTAATACTGACCAAACTACTTCCGTCGAAAAATATAATAAACATAAAAAAAGAATGGACTTTGATAATGAATCATTTGATGAAACTATCAAAAAAAATGTTTGTATCGACCAGCCTTCAAATGGACCTTGTGAAAAATATGGAAATATTACACTACCAAAAGATCCATATAAAAATAACACCGCCATTTTTCAAGAGGGATTTAAGAATGGATATACACCAGAACTCGAAACCAAACCGGCAAATTTTAAAGAAATTGATATTACAAACTCCGCAAATGCTATCTTTAAAGGAAAAAACGTTGAGAGGAATGATTATTATATAAACAGAGAATACGATGCTAAGGAAGGAACAATTTTTAATAAAGATCTAACAATAAATGCTATTGGTGGGAAAAAGGTAACCGGACCCATGTATGTAAAAGGAGACCTTAGCATTAACAAAGCAGATGTTAAGATTGATTCTGTTATTTATGTGGAAGGAAATGTTGAAATCAAAGAATCAAAAATAAAAAAATTAAATAAAGGTTCGTTAATTATTTTCGCAAAAGGGAATGTTCATCTTTCTAATATTAACTTATATACAAATATAAATAATCCATTATTACCTGGAATAGAAAATACTGATGCCTTAAATATGTTTATTTATACAGATAATGAACTTGAAATGTATGGAGTTGGTTCCAATCTACAAATTAATGGTGGAATTTTTGCAAAACGAATTATTTTAAATGCTGCAAAAGGCCATACAAAATCTTTTGGAGATTTAGAAGAAAATCAAACAGATTTACCACCTACTCAATCGCGCCTTCGTATCGTTTACAACAAAGATTTAATCCAAAATCCTTCTCTTGGTTTACCTACAGTTGAAGGGCTTGATTTATCATTAATTAACCAAAAAGAGGGGGCTTCTAAAAATCCTTAAAAAAATCGACAAGCGAGAAAATGTATTCTCACTTGTCGATTTTTCTATGTTTTTACTTCTATAAAAAAGGTAAGACAAGTCATTTTAACGACTATTGAGCTACCTTTTTTTCTTTATGGATTAGCTACTATTTTTTTACCAACCGGTTTTAATAGAATATCTGTATGTTTAGGAGTTTGCAATTTTTCTAAATCTACTCCATTTACGACTAACTTCCCTTCGCCTACAACTTGACGTTTCCCAATAATTCCGCCGTTAATTGTAAGTTGTTCTCCTTTAGGAACATGAGCGTACACACCTTTTTCAGCATAAAGAAAAACTTTTTGTTGAGGGCATTGTTGCGTTAAATGGTGAAAATCAATTTTCCCCTTCGCGTAAATTTGAATAATATTATTATTTCCATTGGCAAAAAAGCAAGAATTTTTAACCTCAACATCCCCATTTACATAGTATTTTGAAACAGGATATGTTTCTATCTTTTTATCCTCATGACTCCATCTTTTTATAAGCAAACCTTTTTTCTCAAAATGATCTTGAAATTTATACGAATCGATTGCCGTCATTTGAGCACCTGAAATAAGAAGCGCTGGCGTTTTTTCTCTTTCTTTTATGACCTCTTTATCTGCATACTGATTGATAGCATCATATACATACATATCTCCGCCTAATCCCAACTTTGCCATTTTTTTATCATAAGCTTTCGTTACTGAATCACCATTTCCAATTTGCAATTTTTGGTACACAAATAAACCACCCGCGTCTTTCTTTAACGGTTCTTTCGTTAAAGGTTCTTTTGTATCAGGGTCATATTGATAAAAATCTTTTCGATTAAAAGTAAAATTCCGTCGATCTGCTCTATCATTAATTAAACCAGTTTCCCAATCAACTTTTTTCTTTTGCGTGATTTGAGCATCACCTGTAACCGCAAATTGTGTAAATTCTATATCACGAAATGTATTAAATCTTAAAAATAATAAATTAAATACGTTAACACTTCCATCAATGACAACATTCGTAGGTTTAAGACCTTTTACTTCTTTATTTTTTTTATCTTTATATGTCGGTTCCCATTGTAATAAATTAAAACCTATTTTAGAAGTTTCTAAATCTTTAGATGTTGCAAGTGGATCAATATTCTTAATATCTTGATCCTTTGGAGCTTCTCCACCATTGTCATCAACTACAACGTTATCTTCTACATTCTTTTCTTCTTTTTCTTTTTCTATTTCTTGTAAGTCTTGTTGTAACTTCTCTTTTTCTTTATCATTTAAGTTTTCTTCCTTAATTTCTGATGGTGTTGGCTGAATTTGCGTATTGCCAATATTACTTCCTAGCCCTAAACTTAAAAAATGTCCTTGCCTTACGGCAATAATTGGATTGGCTCTTAGATATTCAAATCGATCACCATCTCCAATACTAAAACCTAACAAGGAATCTAATACACCTAATTCTAAGGCTGCGTCATTAGGAACGGGATAAAATTTATCATCTGGTCCGTAAGCTTTCAATAAACTTACATCAACAGTATTTTTACCCACGTTTAGCCCTAATGTTTTCCATGTATTAGCAACATCTCGCTTCATTGTATTTTTTGGAAAACTAGCAAATTCTAAAGCAACATCATCAAAATCAACATCATAATTCAATAATAATCGTTGTTCAATCGTTCGCTTAACTTCCTTTTCTCCTTCTTCCGTTTTTGTAAAAGACGTTCCTTGTCCAAGGACCGTAATAGTTCCATCCTTATTCAATTCAAACTTGCCGTTTTTAAAATGCTTATCACTAATTCGAACTGCATATCTTTCTTTTGAATTTTTTGGTTCTGTAAATTGTCTTGTTTCTTTATATTGATTAAAAATAGTCACGACATTCCATTCGCTTTGTTGGCCTTGTGCTGTTTTTACTTGTTTTTCAAAATCTTTTTGAAAATACATAATTCCTTTTTCCGCTAAATATATTGCTCTAGTATCCGCTTCACGCATATTGGTCCGATTCATCCCATTGATACTTACTGAAATTAACGTTAAACCAATGACCGTTAATAGTACCATCATTATTAGTACATAAATTAAAGTAGATCCCCGTTCGTGCATATACTCTCTATTTTGCAATATCAATCACCCTTTTATTTTCATATTTGCTGATGCACTAAGTGAATAAGTGATATGTTATGTCTGTTTTCAACATATAAGTGTGATTAGTGTATCTAAGATGTAAAAGATTTTTTATTTAATTCTCCATTACTCCTCGACTATTTTTACAATCTTCTACGCTATCCACAACCCTTTCTATTTGGCACTAACGTTTTTACTAATACTATTGATATTTGATTATATTATACCATGTTTTTTATAGTTCTTTTGAATCATATATTGAGAAATGTTGCATTTTTTATATTTATAAGTTTTGTTTAATATTTTTTGAAATTTTATTAAATTATTAACTGAAAAATTACTAGAATAATTATTAATATCCATAACTATGTTTGTCACTTATCCATACTTATATTTTGGTTTAATTGGTAAAATAATCATTTTAACTTGATATTTAGTGGGAAAATTGGTATTTTGTTATTAATAAATAGTAACTTTTTTTTACATTAAAATAATTAATTTGTTAGGAAGTTAAAATAAGGAGGTTGGTTAACTTCATATGTCTAAACATTTTTCTATTATCTATCAACAAAAAGGTATAACGTTGGCAGAAGTATTAATCTCGCTTGTCATTTTTTCTATATTATTACTTACTGTATTCCAGTTTTTTATCGCAAGTCAAAAACATACAACCAATAATACAAGTAAAACTGTTGCTACATACCTTGCTCAAGGTGCAATTGAACAGCTTCAACTCAGCTCGTTACAAACAACAGAAAATATAACACAACAACGCAATAAAACTATCGAAAAATCTTATTTTCCACCTGATTTAAAACAAGATTTTAAAAATAATCAACTAAAAAAAGAATATTCCTATGCTACTTGTAAAACTGTTCAAAAACACGAAGATGATTGCCACTTTTATAACGCTAATGTTAACAACAAAGACTATCAAATTAAAATTTTACTATTAAACCCTAATAGCGCAAATAACGAAGAAAAACTAAATTTAATTCCTATTGAAATTCATACGCATTATAGTAAAAATCAATATGTTGTTATAGAAGGGTATGTGAAAAAGTGAAAAAAATAAACAATGAGTACGGACTTACTCTTTCTGAATTGCTAGTTTCAGTGTTAATTGGATCCATTTTTCTTGCTGTTATTTTTATTATTTTTTTATCCGGATACAATTCATACTATCGCACGATGAAAGAAAATGAAATTCGTTCTGAGGCTGATTATGTCATGGGGAAAATTATTAAAGTATTATATCCTGTACCTATTGATGATATTAAAGTTTCCAATGATACTATTACACGTTTATCTTCTAATGAGCAATTCACTTTTAAAGATAACAAACTTATTTACTTTAATAAAGATGGCTCGGAAGATATCATTAGTGAACAACTGGAGCATATTAATTTTTCTAAGCCAGATATTAATCATGATGGCGAAATGGATGAAAAAGATAATCTCATTTCCATTAAACTTTCCTTAAAACAAAGTAAAAAACGAACACATACATTTACTAGTCATATTGCATTACCAACTGGAGGAGAATAACATGCGTGTTTATGTGAACGAAAAAGGCTACTCCTTACTTCTTGTTCTCGTCGTTTTTCTAGTCTTCTCCATTATTGGGCTCACTGTTTTTTCAGCTACCATTTCTGGAGCTAAACAAACAAAAAAGAAGGAAGAAAATGTTCAAGCAACATATTTAGCTGAAAAAGGCATAAACTATTTCCAAGCAGAGTTTATTGAATTAATACATGATTTGAATGAATATTCCAATGATAGTGTGCAATATGAAGTGGAATTAACAAAATTTAAAGAAGAAACAAATAAACTATTAAAAAAATATGAAAAAGGAGTTCCTTACGAATCGACACAAGGTCACACCTTTACAGTAAAGATAATCGAACCAACAGAACTCTTTCATTTACAGGAAAAAAATAAAACAATGGAGAAAAAAATTTATATTGAAAGCACAGGGATTGTGAAAAAAGAAAAGGTGACGGTAAAAAAAGTATTTCGCCTACAAGGAAGAACAACAGATGCTTTAAAATATGCATTAAGTGCATATAATAATTGCCAAGAAACGTCATGTAATAACAAAGGAAATGTAACCATATTTGGGGCACCTTCTATAAAAGGAAATATGTATGTTGGTGGTAATTTAGCAAGTATTAATTATACTCATTATTATGATTTAAAAAAGGATGAGCAAGGAAGAACAACACCGAAAACAAAATGGACGATAACAGATTTTCCTACTGTTGAAAATGTTGAAAAAAATAAACGTGCTACTACACATGTTGGTGGTCAACTATTTACTATTGATCCTTCTTTTTTAAAATCAGGACAACTTCTTGATTCAAAAAGTGACTTCTTTCAAAAATCACGAAAAGAGTCAGCATTTTCAAAAGAAAATGGGTATATTCCACAACAAGAGATTGCGAAATTATTTAAAAACGATGAAACCTTTCGATACATACCCATGTTAAAAAAGGAAGAAAAAGAATTTATTACTGCTGATATAAAAGGACAAGAAATACTTCAATTTAACGGACCAGCTGTCGAACGTCTAAATGGGACAAAAATAAAAACATCTCAAACAGTGCCTGAAGCAGGACGAGTATATGAAGGAGATGTTACGATTTCTAATAATACGCCAATCACTATTCAAGGCGGACCAATTTATATTAAAGGAAATTTAATAATTAAAAACGCTAATGTTTCATTTGATAGTGTCATTTATGTTGAAGGGTTTACCGAGATTAATGACTCAAAAATTTCTGCTAATGATCCCAAACATTCCTTAATTTTATTTAGCCGTGAAAGAATTTCTATCGCAAATACGAACTCCTACAAAGATGTTCCAATATCAGGTACTCCACCTGAAGATGTCATACAAGCCTTTTTGTATAGTGATGATTTAATTAGTTTACAGGGCATTATTTCCAATATTCAAATTTATGGAGGATTATTTGGTTCAAAAGTAATTTTAAATGGTTCTAGGGGAAATACAAAGCAAGTTACAAAAGAATATGAAAGCATCATTGAAAAAAATCAAACAAAAATACTACCTGAACGAGCAAGACTACGCATTGTTTATAACGAAGAATTACTTCGCAATCGGTTAGTTGGCCTCCCGATGGTCAATGGCCTTGACTTAATAGAATTAGAACGGAAAAGTGAATAAAAAAATCTTCCATCAGTGAAAGAAGCTATTCTTTTCCTTCATTGATGGATAAATTTTTAACATTATTTATATAAATTTCGTATTTCACTAATGAAATATAAAGATCCTGCAATGACAACTATTCCATCATTTTCTTTTGCTTGTTTCTCCGCTTCTGTTATTGCATTTTGATAGCTTGGATATGTTTTTGTATCGGCAGAAGTCAGTTCTTTTAACGTTTCAAGACTTGCAGCACGCGGAAAATCAAATGTCGTTAGGAACATTTGTTCACTGATTTTTTCTAATGGTTCTATCATTTTTTTAATGTCTTTATCTGCTAATGCTGTAAATACGGTATATATTTTTTTGTTGCTGTATTGTGCTTGTAACGTATTAACTAGCGCTTGTATTCCTTCTTCATTATGCGCACCATCTAAAATAACAACTGGATCTTCTTTTACCTGTTCAAAACGTCCTGGCCAAAACGCATTTTTTAATCCAGCATATACGTGTTCTTCATCAATTAATAAAGAAAAGTATACTTTGAGTAAATCAAGTGCCATTAATGCAACCGTCGCATTTTCTACTTGATGCGTTCCTTTCATTTGGATTGCCATATTTTCGAAAGAACGGAACATCGATGTATAAGAAAATGTTGTTTCTTTCGCTCCTTGTTTCACATCTTTAACCGAAAATTGCTCTCCTAATGCGTATACATTGATTTTCTTTTCTTTTGCAATGGTATTAATAATTTGTTTTGCTTCCGGTTGTTTCACAGCGGTTACAAGACGGATACCATTTTTCATAATGCCTGCTTTTTCCCGCGTAATCTCTTCGATAGAATTCCCTAAAATGCCCATATGGTCATGTCCAATATTCGTAATCACCGTTAAAACAGGAATAATGCAATTGGTAGAATCTAATCTACCGCCTAATCCTGTTTCTACTAAAACGATATCAGGATACACCACTTCCGCAAAATAAATAAATGCTATTAACGTCAGCACTTCAAATTCTGTTGGATTCCCAAGTCCTTCTTCTGCACATTCTTCGACGAGTGGTTGTACGAAATTAGCGATTTGTACAAGTGAATCATCGTCGATTGGTCGATTGTTTACTGCAATTCGTTCATTAAACACATCGATATATGGAGATGTAAAGGTACCGACCTCGTATCCTGCTTTTTCTAGGACAGAACGCATATACGTAATGACGGAACCTTTTCCATTTGTCCCTGCAACGTGGACGAGTTTTAAACGACGATCTGGTCTTCCTGTTCGTTCTAACAACCATTCAATTCGTTCTAGACCTGGTTTTACTCCAAATTTCAGCAATGATTGTAGCCATTCTTGTACTTCTTGAACTGTTTTCATTCCTGTTATCTCCTTTCAAAATCTTTGGTATGTAAAAGAGCGATTCTAGTGGAATCGCTCTTTATTTAATTGACAAGTGGGAATGACTTTTACCCTTGTAGCTCCTCTAATCGAGCACGAACAGTTTCTCTTTGTTGGACGTAGTCCTTTTCTTTTGCACGTTCTTCTTCTACTACGTGTGCAGGCGCTTTGCTGACGAATTTTTCATTGCTTAATTTTTTCTGTACTCGCTCCACTTCTTTATTTAATTTTTCTAGTTCTTTTTCTAACCGTTCCATCTCTTCTTCAATGTTCAATAATCCTTCAAGTGGGAAGAATAGTTCCACATTCGATACAACGCTCGCCATCGATTTTTCCGGTGCTTTCCATGCAACGTCAATCGTTAATTGACGTGGGCGACAGAATTTATCTAAATATGTCCGGTTGTTTTCTAATACATGTGCTACTTGTTCATTTGCTGGTTTCATAAAAATATCTACTTCTTTACTCATCGGTGTATTCACTTCCGCACGAACATTACGAACAGCGCGAATCACTTCTATAAGTAAGTTCATTTGTTTCACGCTATCTTCATCATGTAAATCTTGGCGAACTTCTGGCCAACTTGTTTGTGTAATCGATACACCTCCATGAGGAAGGTGTTGCCAAATCTCTTCTGTAATGAATGGCATAAATGGATGAAGAAGACGCATCGTTTGATCTAATACATACGCTAAAATCGAGCGAGTTGTTTTCTTCGCAGCTTCATCGTCACCGTATAATGGTAATTTTGCCATTTCAATATACCAATCACAGAAATCGTCCCATATAAAATTATACAACGCTCGACCCACTTCACCAAACTCATATACTTCAACTAATCGTGTAACATCTTCAATTGTTTCATTTAAACGAGTTAAAATCCAACGATCCGCTACTGATTTTTCTCCTGATAAATCTAATTCTTCGTAGGTCATTCCATCCATATTCATTAATGCAAAGCGAGACGCATTCCAGATTTTATTGGCAAAGTTCCAAATTGATTCAACTTTTTCCCAATAAAAACGTAAGTCATTTCCTGGTGAGCTTCCTGTAACTAAGAAATAACGCAGTGCATCTGCTCCGTATTTTTCGATGACTTCCATTGGGTCTACACCGTTACCGAGTGATTTACTCATTTTACGTCCTTCACTGTCACGTACTAATCCATGAATTAATACATCTTTAAATGGACGTTTGCCAGTGAATTCAATTCCTTGGAAAATCATACGTGCAACCCAGAAAAAGATGATATCATATCCCGTTACTAGCACGTCTGTCGGATAGTATCGTTTAAAGTCTTCCGCGTCCACATCTGGCCATCCCATTGTTGAAAAAGGCCATAATGCAGAAGAGAACCACGTATCAAGCACGTCTTCATCTTGTACCCAATTTTCTTTATCTGTTGGATCCTCCATTCCTACATAAACTTCACCAGTTTCTTTATGATACCAAGCAGGAATACGATGCCCCCACCATAATTGGCGAGAAATACACCAATCACGCACGTTCTCAATCCAATGTAAATATGTCTTTTCAAAACGTTCTGGTACAAAATTCACTTTGCCATCTTCATTTTGTAATGCAATCGCCGCGTCTGCTAATGGTTGCATTTTCACAAACCATTGAGTTGATAAATAAGGCTCTACAACAGCTCCACTACGTTCTGAGTGCCCAACAGAATGAAGATGGTCTTCCATTTTAAAGCATACACCTTGTTCTTGTAAGTCCTTTACAATTTGTTTTCGACATTCAAAGCGGTCCATACCGTTATATTTTCCTGCGTTTTCATTCATCGTACCGTCTTCATTCATGACTAAAATTCGAGGTAAATCATGACGATTTCCTACTTCAAAGTCATTCGGGTCATGTGCAGGGGTAATTTTTACGACACCAGATCCAAATTCCATATCTACATATTCATCTGCAATAATCGGAATTTCACGACCTACTATTGGAAGTGTTACTGTTTTACCAATTAAATGTTGATAGCGTTCATCTTTCGGGTTAACTGCGACTGCTGTATCCCCAAGCATCGTTTCCGGACGTGTTGTCGCAATTTCAATCGTTCCACTTCCATCTGTTAATGGGTATGCCATGTAATAAAAATGACCTTGAACGTCTTTGTAAATAACTTCAATATCAGAAAGCGCTGTTTTCGTTTGCGGATCCCAGTTAATAATATATTCCCCGCGATAAATAAGCCCTTTTTCATATAAATCAACAAATACTTTACGTACTGCTTTACTTAATCCTTCATCTAACGTAAAACGTTCTCTTGAATAATCAAGTCCAAGTCCTAACTTACTCCATTGTTGACGAATCGTTGTCGCATATTCTTCTTTCCATTCCCACGCTTTTTCTAGGAATTTTTCACGACCTAAATCGTAACGGCTAATCCCTTCTTCGCGAAGTTTTCCTTCTACTTTTGCTTGTGTTGCAATTCCCGCATGGTCCATCCCTGGTAACCATAGCACGTCATATCCTTGCATTCGTTTTACGCGTGTTAACATATCTTGTAATGTCGTATCCCACGCATGACCAAGATGCAATTTTCCTGTAACGTTTGGCGGTGGAATAACAATAGTATATGGTTCCTTTCCACTCTCAGGATTTGCTTTAAAACATTCTTTTTCTAACCAAAAATCATACCATTTCGCTTCTGTTTCTTGTGGATTATATTTTGTCGGCATTGAAATTTCTTTAGACATAAGATGCCCTCCTTTTTCTTCTTCTACATAAAAAAAACTCCTTTCGCCCTAAAAAGGACGAAAGGAGATGTCTTCCGTGGTACCACCTTCATTTGTAAGAATCGTTTCTTACACACTCAACTCGGTAACGGCGATGTCCCGCCCTTTTCTACTTAGACATGTTCAAAAAGGGTGCTCCGAGGCTACCTTCCATCGTTTATCCTAAGAAATCTCTCACCAACGACTTCTCTCTCTGAAAGGTTTCACGACGTACTCTTCCTCATCAATGCATCTATATCAACTAACAGTTTAACGAATCCACCTTTATTCGTCAATATGTGTATAAATCTTTCCATCAATAATCGAAATTACGGTATCAGCATATTGTGCCATTTTTTCATCATGGGTTACCATGACAATCGTCGTTCCTTGCTGGTGAAGGTCTTGGAAAATCGCCATCATATCGGCAGCTGTTTTGGCATCAAGGGCACCAGTCGGTTCATCCGCAAATAAAATTTTCGGGTGATTAATGAGCGAGCGCGCCAAAGCAACTCGACGTTGCTGTCCCCCACTTAATTGATACGGGAGATGATCTTTCTGTTCTTCAAGCCCAACCTTTTTTAATAAACTCATCGCCCATTCTTCCTCTTCTTTTGTTGCCTTTTTCTCTAAAAGCACTGGTAGAAGAATATTTTCATATGCTGATAGTGTCGGCATTAAACTCGAAAATTGATAAATAAAACCAGCCTTTTCAAAACGTATTTTTGTCCGTTCTTTATCCTTTAATGGACTTGTTTCCACACCGTCAAAATACATTTCACCACTGGTCGGTACATCTAACAGCCCCATTAACGCTAGTAAAGTAGACTTTCCACTTCCAGATGGCCCCATGATAGACACGAAACTTCCTTTTTCAATCGTTAAAGAAATACCATCTAACGCTTTCACGATTCGTTCACGACCAATTTTATATTCCTTTACGACATTCTTTACTTCAATCATTACACTTCCCCCTCTCGAATAGACTCATACGGTTCTTCGCGAATTGTTTCACGAATAGGGAAGAATGCACCTAATAATGTAATAATTAATGTAACAAGAATTACTCCACCACCGAGCATTAAACTAAAGGTTACTCCCTCCACCGACTTTAATTTTGGGATCACAAGTGGAAGTTCCATTGCAGCTAACCAAAAACCACGGTTATCAAACATAATTCCAGTTGCTAAAAAAGCACCGATAAGACTTCCAATAACCGATGTAATTCCTGCTTCCGTCAGAAGTAGCCGATAGACATTTTTCTTTTTCACACCCATCGCTCGAAGCATTCCTATTTCTTTTTTACGTTCACTCATAATTGCAGAGAATAGTGTCATCACTTGAATCATAGATAATACAATAACGAGTCCCATCATTAAGTAACTCAATAATTGAACAGGAAATAATTTTTTTTCTAACTCTTGTGCTAATCCTTTTCCTTGGACGATATCTACATTCGGTAACTTATCTTCAATTTGATGCATGACAAACTCTTCCATTCCATCTTGTGTATCAATAAACACAGTAGATACGACACCATCTGGAATGTCTAATGCGTTATCATCTTTTTTTGCTAATTCTCTAGCGGTATCCATTCTCATAAAAATCGTTTCATCTGTCGCGGTACCTGTTGGGAAAAGCGTGTTTTCAATAAAAAATTCTTTATTAAATAACACTACCCATTCCGTTTGTTTTTTATCATCATAATGATAAATAAAGTTTTCACCACCTGCTTTTGACCCAATAATAACGTCGTACTTATCTAAATCCCAATCACGAATTTGATACGTTTTTAAAATAAAATCATTGTTCGGATCAAAGGCAACAATCGGATAATCACCACCCGTACCACAACAAACAGCAGATATTGTTTCTAAATATAATTGCGGTGCCACTTGTTCAATTTCTGGAATTTCTTTTAAAGCATCCATTACTTCTTTTTCATTGACATATGCTTTTGTCACAATTCCACTGACCGCATTATCTCCTGCATATGCACCCATTCCTTTAGGAACAAGTACAAGATCTGCACCAAAGCGTCCTTTTGTCGCTTCTACACTTTTTTGCATCGAAACAACGAAAAAATAACTTGCGAATAAAATAAGTGCCGTAATCGCTGAACTAATTATTAATAAAATGGCTCGCGACCGTTTTCGCTTGACACTTTTCCAAGCAATTCCCCCTTTAGTACGCACATTCATTCACCCCACTTTTAAAATAACAACATAAAACAACTCTAAACATAGTATAACAAAACAAGTTCTACAACGTCATTATATCAAAATTCACCATTAAACCTTAGTAGGTATGAAATGACGTCACAATTTCGTCACAAAGGAGGAAAAAAATGCGTCATCGTTTTTTTAGAAAACGCGTGTTTGTCAAACATCGAAACCGCCAATGGCAACAAGGTGCCATCACGATTTGCTGGGCATTTGTCGTTTTTCAAGCCCTCCGTCTATTATTTTCTCCTTCGATGTTCGATTGGATTTTATGTATAATATTTATTGTAATCGCCATTGCGTTATCTATCAAAAAATAAAGAAATCTTTAGGCAGTGGGGGTCTTACTTACCATTAATTAGGGTTGAAAGACATCTCTTTCGTTCATCATTTTTTTACCGCTCTTACCGAGGGAGTATCCCCACTATATACTCCTCTTTTTTACATTTATTTATCATTTTAATTAGCTATTTTTCCGTTATCCATCACTATTTGAACTTTAAAGAAAAACAAGAAGTATGTATTATACCTTTCTACCCAAAAATGGTGCCGTATTTTTTCACCACTACTCTTTTAGAACTATTTATTCATAAAAAAACCTTTTCCTGATGTGCATGTAGGAAAAGGTTTCATTTTTTAATACGCATCCATTTTTATAATAGGGGAGACAACGATATTTCCTTCGGTAGAAGCGAGTATTTCTTCTACTGTATATCCTTTCGCCACCTCTACTAGCTCTAGTCCATCTTCTTTCACATCCATTACTGCGCGATCGGTAATTATTCGATGAACGACTCGTTCACCAGTTAAAGGTAACGAACATTTTTTGACGATTTTCGGTTGTTGTTGTTTGCTGACATGTTCCATAATGACAATTACTTTTTTTGCCCCATGAACGAGGTCCATTGCCCCGCCCATTCCCTTAATCATTTTCCCTGGAATCATCCAATTTGCTAAATCACCTGATTCTGATACTTCCATCCCTCCTAATATTGCAACATCAATATGTCCTCCACGTATCATCGCAAATGATGTTGCACTATCAAAAAAGGATGCTCCAACCTGTTCTGTTACCGTTTCTTTTCCCGCATTAATTAAATCTGGATCAACGTCTTCTTTTGTCGGATAGGGACCAATGCCTAAAAGGCCATTTTCTGATTGCAAGACGACTTGTTTTTGCTCGTCTAAATAATTGGCAACGAGGGTTGGCATGCCAATTCCTAAATTGACATAACTATTAGAATGAATTTCTTTTTCGGCACGACGAGCAATTTTTTCACGAACATCCATTAACAACTCACCTCCGATATCATTAACCGTTCAATTCGCTTTTCTTGTGGTTGAACTGTCATGGCATCGATATAAATTCCTGGAGTATGAATCATATCTGCATCTATTTGTCCCGCTTCTTTTATTTTTTCTACTTCCGCAATCGTATATTTTCCTGCCGTCGCCATAATGGGATTAAAATTTCGTGCTGTTTTCCGGTACGTAATATTTCCCATTGTATCTGCCAAGTGCGCACGAATAATGGAAACATCTGCTGTTAGCGCTTCTTCTAATACATACATTTTTCCATGAAACATTCGTTTTTCTTTTGACTCACCGATAGGCGTACCAACCCCAGCAGGTGTATAAAATGCTGGAATTCCTGCACCACCAGCCCGAATTTTTTCTGCTAACGTTCCTTGGGGGACTAATTCCACTTCTAGTTCTCCTTTTAGCACTTGCCGTTCAAATTCTTTGTTTTCCCCAACATAGGAGCCAATTACTTTTTTAATTTGCTTATTTTTTAATAGCAATCCAAGTCCAAAATCGTCTACACCACAATTGTTCGAAATGACAGTTAAGTCTTTCACACCTGATTCCGCTAATGCCGAAATTGTCATTTCAGGTATACCACAAAGCCCAAAACCACCAACCATAATCGTCATTCCATCTGCCACAAACGAAATAATGTCTTGAACTTTTTCATAAATTGGCTTCATCTTTGCATCCCTTCCTTTACACCGGATACACGCCGTGTTTGCGATCCGTAAATACAACATATTTACTCATATATGCGTCGAGACGTTTGATTAAAGCTGATCGTAAATCATCCGGAGCAATAATATCGTCGACAATCATTTCAGATGCGAGACGATAAATATCAATATCTTCTCGATATTCATTTCGTTTTTCTTCAATAAAAGCTGGACGGTCTTTTTCGTCTAGTGCTGCAATTTTATTCGCATATACAGCATTGACAGCAGCTTCTGGTCCCATCACTGCAATTTGTGCATTTGGAAAAGCTAAACAACAATCCGGTTCAAATGCAGGACCTGCCATTGCATACAGACCAGCGCCATACGCTTTTCGTACGATAACCGATATCTTCGGAACCGTCGCTTCACTCATAGCAGAAATCATTTTCGCACCGTGACGAATAATCCCCGCTCTTTCTACTTTTGTTCCAATCATAAACCCTGGAATGTCTGCTAAAAATAGAAGTGGTATATGATAAGCATCGCATAGCGTCATAAACTTCGCTGCTTTGTCCGCAGAATCGTGGAACAATACGCCACCTTTCATGCGCGGTTGATTGGCAATAATTCCAACTGCTTGTCCATCAATTCGTGCAAGGGTGGTAATTAGTTCTGGGGCAAATAGCTTTTTAACTTCACATAACGAATCTTCATCGACCACTCGCTCAATTAATTGATACATATCAAATGGGGCATTTTGATTGGCTGGTAATAATTCACTAATTGATTTTTCAAAAGCTTTCGGTGCACGTCCTTCTACTTTTTCTGGTTTTTCCCGGTAGTTATTCGGAAAATAACCAATATATTTACGAGCATAACGAATCGCTTCTTCTTCTGTTTTCGCTAATACATCCCCACAACCTGACACGGAGCAATGCATGCGCGCACCACCCATTTCTTCTAATGTTACTTTTTCTCCGATTACCATTTCTGCCATACGTGGTGAGCCTAAGTACATAGAAGCATTCCCTTCTACCATGACAACAGTGTCGCAAAAGGCAGGAATATACGCACCTCCTGCTGCAGAAGGACCAAACAACAAACAAATTTGCGGGATTTTCCCAGATAATTTTACTTGGTTATAGAAAATCCGTCCTGCACCGCGACGACCAGGGAACATTTCAATTTGATCGGTAATTCGTGCACCAGCAGAATCGACAAGGTATAAAAGGGGGCATTGTAATTTTTCTGCTGTTTCCTGAATACGAATAATTTTTTCTACTGTCCTTTTCCCCCAAGATCCTGCTTTGACAGTTGAATCATTAGCCATTACCGCTACTGTACGTCCATGAATTTTTCCTATTCCCGCTACAACACCATCAGCAGGAAGCCCGTCTTCCTGACAGTTTGCATATAAACCATCTTCTATTGATAATCCTTCATCAAATAATAATTCTAATCGCTCACGAACAAATAACTTTCCTTGTTCTCGGTTTTTTTCATGATACTTTGCTTGTCCACCTTTTTTAAGCATTTCTTCTTTTTCATGTAGTCGTTCTGTTACTGTTTGCGAATGTACTGTTTTCATTTCCGTCACTCTCCTTTATAATTTGGTACTCTTTTTTCTTTAAATGCTTGTAATCCTTCGATTCGATCTTTAGAACCAAGCAATAAATCATATGCCATTTTTTCTATCACAAACCCTGTTTTACTATCGACATCTAACCCTTCATTGATTGCCTTTTTCGCTTGAATTAAGGAAAGTGGTGCATTTTTCACCATTTCTTCTGCAAGTTCTGTCGCCTTTTGTAACACTGCTTCTGTTGGAACGACATGTTCTACTATTCCGTAATGCAACGCATCTGTTGCAGATACACGACGTGCGGTATAAATGAGTTCTTTAGCACGCCCACGTCCGATTAATCTTGCTAACCGTTGGGTTCCTCCAGCTCCTGGAATAATTCCTAGCGATGCTTCTGTTAGCCCGACCTTTGCCTGCTCATTTAAAACACGAATACAACACGCAAGTGCTAATTCGAGCCCTCCACCGAATGCTGCACCATTTATTGCAGCAATAACAGGTTGTGGCAAACTTTCTACTTCATTAATCGTTGTCCCAATAAAAGAAACGGTTTTTTTCGCTTCTTTTGGTGGCATCGATGCTCGTTCTTTTAAATCAGCACCAGCACAAAATACCGCATCCCCACTTCCAGTTAAAATGACCACTCGGACATTCGGGTCGTATTTTACTTTATATAACGTATCATGGAGCTCTGTAAGCAGTTGTAAACTCATTGCATTAGCAGCTTCTTTTCTATTTAATGTAATCGTCGCAATATGATTTTTCACTTCGTACATTACTGTCTTCATATTCCTCACCTCGTCTATACACATTGTTCACGGTTTACTTTAAGAGAATGGCTCGTTAATGGATGATCGATATGTGGTTCAATAAATCGTGTCGCTTGAAAAAGAGCCTCTTCCTTTATGCCCGTTTCCACTCCAAGTTCATGCATAAAATGAACGACATCATCTGTTGCGACATTACCAGATGCTCCTTTCGCATAAGGGCAACCACCGAGTCCACCCAAAGCACTATCAAAGGTTGCCATTCCAAGTTGTAAACTCGCATAAATATTAGCAATGGCAAAACCACGTGTATTATGAAAATGAAGGGCTAGCTTATCTTTTGGAATTTCTTTCAATAACTCACGTAGCACGTATTCCACTTGTTTAGGATTAGCTACCCCGATTGTGTCTCCTAGTGACAATTCATAAATACCAGCTTCAAGCAAGGTGTAACTAATTTTTTTCACCTTTTCCACCGATACCTTCCCTTCATAAGGACAACCAAAAACGGTAGACAAATATCCCCGAACGGGAATATTCGCCTGTTTTGCTTCTGCAATGACTTGTTTTAACGCAACGATAGCTTCGTCTGTGGATTTATTAATATTTTTTTTGTTATGTGCATTCGTAGCAGACATAAACACACTTGCTTCGTCTAATCCCACTTGAATAGCGCGTTCTAATCCATGACGATTGGGAATAAGTGCTGCATACGTCACATCTTTGTTTTTTTCAATATTTTTTAATACTTCTTCTGCGTCTTTTAATTGTGGAATCCATTTTGGATGAACGAAAGAAGTCACTTCTATATACGAAAGCCCTGTTTCACTTAATTGTTCGATCCATTGAATTTTTGTCTCGGTTGGCACAAACGTCTGTTCATTTTGTAATCCATCACGCGGGCCAACTTCCTTAATGGTCACATGGCTAGGAAACATTCCAACCGCCCCCCCCTTATTCAAATTCCACTAAAGTATCACCCTCGTTTACAAAATCACCTTCATTAATTTGCAGTGATTTTACGGTTCCGTCTGTTTCTGCTTGGATAGGGATTTCCATTTTCATTGATTCTAAAATAACCACATCATCTCCAGCTGATACGGTATCCCCTGGTTTCACTAACACCTTCCAAACATTACCTGCCATATTCGTCATCACTTTACTCATTTTTATTCCTCCTAATTCAATTGTTTATTGAAATGTTCTTCTACAAAATTTGTGGTTGTATTGCCTTGTTTAAAAGCTTCATGCTTCACAACATCGATTAGCATCGGAATGTTTGTTTGAATTCCGGTAACTTTGTATGCAAGCAATGCTTTTGTTAACGTTTCAATTGCCTGTTCACGTGTCGGTTCCTTTACAATCATTTTTGCAATCATCGGATCATAAAACGGACTAACTACTGTTCCATTTTCGATTGCTGCCTCATGTCGAATAGCATTTCCTCTCGGCAACACACACGTCTCAATCGTACCCGGAGACGGATAAAACGTTTTTGGATTTTCTGCATAAATTCGAACCTCAATAGCATGTCCATCTTTTTTCATATCCTCTTGTGTAAAGGATAATGGCTCCCCGCACGCAACTTTTAATTGCCATTCCACCAAATCTAATCCACTAATTTCCTCCGTTACGGGATGTTCTACTTGCAACCGTGTATTCATTTCAAGAAAATAAAAGTTTTTTTGTTCATCGACTAAAAATTCAATCGTACCAGCGTTTTCATATCCAATGTGTTTGGCAGCTTTTACAGCTACTTCCCCCATTTTGCGTCTCGTTTCTTCATCTAAAAAGGAAGATGGTGCCTCTTCGACAACTTTTTGGTTTCGACGCTGAATCGAGCACTCTCTTTCCCAAACATAAACCGTATTTCCATGTGAATCAGCTAAAATTTGCACTTCAATATGACGTGGATTCGCAATATATTTTTCTATATACATCGCACCGTCACCGAAGAAAGATTGCGCGCGTTTTTGATTACCTGCAAATGATGTGAGTAATTCTTCTTTCGATGAAACGAGTTGCATACCAATCCCGCCACCACCGCTAGAAGCTTTTAACATTACGGGATACCCGATAATATCTGCTACATCTGCTGCTTCTTGTTCATCTTTTAACGATGTTTCGATTCCTGGAACAACTGGAACTCCAGCAGCAATCATCGTTTTTCTAGCTTCGATTTTATTTCCCATTGCATGAATAACTTCAGGAGAAGGACCAATAAAAACTAGTCCTTCTTCTTTGCACCTTCTAGAAAATTCTGAATTTTCAGATAACAATCCGTAACCGGGATGGATTGCTTCTGCATTTGCTTGTTTTGCGACATCCATAATAGCATCGATATTTAAATAACTTTCGTGAACTCTTGGTTTCCCAATACAATATGCCTCATCCGCTTGTCTAACATGGAGCGCCTGTTTATCCGCTTCCGAATATACTGCAACTGTCTTGATTCCTAACCTTTGGCATGTCCGAATAACACGTAAGGCGATTTCGCCACGATTGGCAATTAAGATTTTTTGAAACATAATCTTCTCTCCTTTTCTATTTTCGAATCTTTTTTAGGAATTCCTTCCTAAATTGGTAATTGATTATTTTTAACGATTTGCTCTGATTGTTCACGTAACTTGTATTTTTGAATTTTTCCAGACGCCGTCATTGGATACGCATCCGTAAATTGAATATACCGCGGAATTTTATGTCGAGAAATTTGTCCTTTACAAAAATCTTTGATTTCATCCGCTGTACATGTTTCGCCTTCCTTTAAAATAACCCAGGCCATCACTTCTTCTCCAAATTTCGGATCAGGAACACCGACTACTTGTACATCTAACACTTTCGGATGACGATATAAAAATTCTTCGATTTCACGTGGATAAATATTTTCTCCTCCGCGAATAATCATATCTTTCAATCGACCGGTAATTCGAACATATCCTTGTTCATCCATCACAGCTAAATCGCCAGTATGGAGAAAACCATCTTGATCAATTGCTTCTTTTGTTGCTTCTTCGTTTTTGTAATATCCCTTCATAACATGATACCCGCGCGTACAAAGTTCCCCTGATTCACCGCGCGGAACTTCTTCGTTCGTAACTGGATTAACAATTTTTACTTCTACATTTGGATGCGGTCGTCCTACTGTTTCTACTCGAAGTTCAATCGGATCGTCTGTCCTTGTTTGAGTAATAACTGGTGCAGATTCCGTTTGTCCGTATGCAATTGTAATTTCCTCCATGTTCATTTTCTCCATTACTTCTTTCATTACTTCAATTGGACATGTCGAACCTGCCATAATTCCTGTACGTAGTGTAGATAAATCATACTCTTGAAAATCTGGATGATGTAACTCCGCTATAAACATCGTTGGTACACCATGAAGAGCCGTACATTTTTCTTTTTGAACTATTTCAAGCACAACTTTCGGGTCAAATTCTTGAACTGGTAAAACAGTGGCTCCAACGCTCACAGCAGCAAGTACTCCTAACACACAACCAAAACAATGGAAAAACGGAACGGGAATACATAATCGATCTTTGTACGTTAATTCCATACATTGCGCAATTTGATGGCCATTATTCACAATGTTTCGATGCGATAGCATCACGCCTTTTGGAAAACCTGTCGTCCCGGATGTATATTGCATATTGATCACATCTTCCGCACGTAAGCTATTTAATTGTTCTTCTAATTGTCCTTCTGTTACAGTTTTGGATGCTTCGATAATATCATTCCATTGAAACATACCTGGGTATCTTTTTTCTCCCATAAAAATAACGTTTTTTAGATGAGGTAATCGTTTACTTTTTAACTGTCCTGGTTTAGATGTTCGTAATTCTGGGCAAATTTGATAAATGGTATCAACATATGACACATCCCGATATTGCTCCATTAAAATTAACGTTTTCGAGTCAGATTGTTTTAACAAATATTCTAATTCTGCTGCTCGGTAATTAGTATTTACCGTTACTAACACAGCTCCCATTTTCCCAGTAGCAAACTGTAAGGATAACCATTCCGGCGTATTCGTAGACCATGCTGCTAAATGTTCTCCTTTTTCAATTCCTAAGGCCATTAATCCTCGCGCCACTTTCCGACAATGATCATCAAACTCTTTATACGTCATCCGTAATCCACGGTCATCGTACACAACCGCTTCATGATTCGGATACTTTTTTGCCTGCTCTTCTAATAACTTTCCGACCGTTACATCTAATAAATTGGACATTAATTTTTTCCCTCCCGTAATCGTCTATCCAAAAAACGTTAACAACCAATTCGACGGGAAATAACTAGTCGTTGAATCTCAGAAGTCCCTTCACCAATTTCCATTAATTTGATATCACGCAAATGTCGTTCCACTTCATATTCACGCATATATCCATACCCACCGTGGATTTGAATAGCTTGATTACACGTACGGAATCCTGTTTCGGAAGCAAATAATTTCGCCATTGCCGCTTCTTTTCCAAATGGTTTATTTTGATCTTTTAACCACGCTGCTTTATGCACTAAAGTACGAGCTAATTCGATTTCTGTTGCCATGTCAGCCAGTTTAAATTGAATAGCTTGGAATTTTGAAATCGATTTTCCAAATTGGACACGTTCTTTTGCATATTGTAACGCCTTTTCATATGCAGCTTGAGCAATTCCAACCGATAATGCAGCAATCGAAATACGACCACCATCTAGTGTATATAAAAATTGACTAAATCCTTTTTCCGGATCTCCTAAAAGATTTTCTCGTGGTACACGCACATTATCCAAAATAATTTCACACGTATTAGAACCTCGTACACCCATTTTTTCATAATTGCTGTTAATCGTAACTCCTGGAGTATCCGTTGGCACGATAATAGCAGAAATTTTATTACGTCCTTTCTCATCTTTTCCAGTTACCGCTGTTACGATAATTTGTCTTGCATACTCTGCATTCGTAATCCAACATTTTTCACCATTAATGACATATTCCTCTCCATCCACGACGGCTTTTGTTCGAGTGCCACCTGCATCGCTTCCGGCATTTGGTTCTGTTAATCCAAAACTTCCTAATGTTTCCCCCATTGCCATCGGAACGAGCCATTTTTCTTTTTGTTCTTGCGTTCCAAAATAATAAATAGGGCTAGCACCTAAAGAAATGGTTGCCGCATAACTTAAGCCTGTCCCACCGCACGCCTTTCCTATTTCTTCTACTGCTAATGCATAAGAAATCGTGTCGCCACCAGCTCCACCATACTCTTCTGGAAACGGTATACCTAGTAATCCTAGCTCCCCCATTTTTCTGAATACTTCTTTTGGAAATCGGCTTGTCCTATCCACTTCATCAGCAATTGGACGAACTTCTTTTTCGGCAAAATCTCGCGCCATGTCTTTCACCATTTTTTGTTCTTGTGTAAATTCAAAATTCATCTTTTTCTTCCTCCCTCTCCAAAACCGACTAGTCGGTTTGTGTCGTTTTATATATAAACCGGTCTCTATTTATGAAAAAGAAACCGGCTTATTCACTAATAAATAGGGTTGAACGACTGGATCATATTTTGCTTCTTCTGTGAGGAGAGAATGTAATATTAGATCAATGAAAACAGCAGCAATTTCGTCAATTGTCATCGGTCCACTCGTATTAAACCACTTGTACGTCCAGTTCACCATGCCAATAATCGACATCCCTATAATTTCACGCGGTAACTCTTTCCGAAAAACGCCTGATTCGATGCCTTCTTCGATGACTTTAAAAATAATTTGTTTGTATAAATCACGCTTTTCATTAATTTTTTGCTCATATTCTTCTTTTAAGTACGTATTTTCCTGGTAAAAAACTGTAATGTGAGGTTTGTACATATCAAAGACTTTTGTAAATGATTGAATAATAGCACAAAGTCTTTCTGTAGGTGTTGTGTAGTTTTCGTACGCTTCGTTTGCTTTTTGTAACACGTATGAAATAAAAAGATCGTGGATGTCATAAAGGAGCTCGTCCTTTGACTTAAAGTTGTGATAAAAGCCACCTTTGGATGTATTTGATTCCGCGACAATGCGATCAACCGTTACTCCATGATAGCCATTTTTTTCAAAAAGATCAATTGCAGTATCAATGATTCTATCTTTCAAACTCTTTTCCATTTTTTTCTCATCCTTTATTAAATACAATACTATATTTTCTGAAAACTTTGAAGTATTTTTTGAATTTTTTTTAGATTTCGAGAATTATATGTTCTATACCCGAGTTTATTCCTTTTTATGCACTGGTACAGAAAAGTGTTTGACCATTTTTTGATACAATTGATAACGTTTTTTTTCTATTTTCCATTGTTTTATCATCTCATACTCACTAATTATCTTTTTATTATCATACGTTTGTAATAGCGTAAGAAAAGGTGACAAATCAGATAAATATAGGTTTAAAAGCAATCGTTCTAGTTTAACGAGTGAAAAATGTTCATCATACTGAATGACCATTTGATCAATCGTATTAGAATGAAAACGACGAATAAATTTCCACAGTTCCTCTACCGGTGAAACATATACATAATTTTCCAAATAAAGAACGAAGCGAAGAGTTTTCTTTTCTTCCCACTCTTTTTCTAAATGAAAAACGAAACGCTTCATCGTTTCGACTGATTGTAATAATCTATTAAGATCTTCTAACAAAACAAATTCAAATGGGGAAATGTAAATTTCTAATTCTGCTTTTTTTATTCGTGATTCGAGATACGTAAATTGTTTTTGAATTTTTTCTTTTATTGTATGAATAAAAGGCTCTAGCGAAACAGATGTTTCTTCTTTCACCGTCTGTTGATGAAAATTGGCTAATTCGATAAAACGTCTCATCTGATCACCTATGCTTTTTTCGTGACTTTAGGGACATATACTAACATACCTGCTTCTACATCTGTCGTTTTCAAATCATTAAAACGAACGAGCTCATCTACTGGCATTTCATATCGACTTGCAACTGTATGCAACGTTTCATCCCGTTGTACAATATAAATCTTTACTTGAGAAAAGTGATCTTCTTCGTCTGTAGCAAATAATTCTGATAGTAAAAATTCCTGTTCAAATTCACCTTCATGAACATGTGCGTCTTGTTCTTTAGATTCTTCGTTCCTAGCTTCTTCCGTTTCTTCCTTTTGAATTTCTTGTACTACTTGAATTTCTTCTACTACAACTGGATGCTTTTCTTCTCTTGTTGATTCAACTTGAACAAGTGGTCTATCGTTTTCTTCTCTTGTTGCTTCAATTTGAACAAGTGGTCTAACTTCTTTTTCTTCTTGTTTTTCAATCGTCATTTCGCCCATTTGTTCTTCCCCAAGTAACGTTGTATCTACAGTAGAAGTTTCTACTGCTTCATCTTCTACTCGTTCTGCTTGCTTATGTCCTGCTTCCATTCTTACTAGTGGTTCTTCTAACGTTTCTTTTTCTCTTTCTTCTAGCACAAACGCACTTTCATTCGTAATACCACTAACAAGCAAATCTGCTTGAATAATAAGACGCTCTTGTTCTTCAAAATCATAATCAAAACTTTCAATCATTAATTGAATTGTATCTAGACTCGTTACTCGTGATTTTGGAATCGTAATATCGATAGGAAAAGAATGTTCTAATTTTCGAACGTTTCCCGCTAAGTCATCCTCACCTGACTCATATTCTCCTTGAAGAATTAAAGCCCCCTTCATGGTAACAAGATCATTTAATGGCTCCACAGAAATATTCGGTTCCAATGATAAAGAAATCATTTGTTTAACCTGAGCTTGACTAATATTTACAAACTCTGAAATTGAAAAACGAAGCAACCCTTCCTCATGCTTCACACCACATTCCTCCTTTACGATATGTACAATACATTCTATGACCCAGAAAAAAAAATATGAAACAAAAAAAGCGAAGATGGGCTTGGTCAACAACGGAATTAGATGAACAAAAAAAACGAGTACATAAAGTACTCGCTTTTCATTATTGTGCTTGAATTTGCTCAAATGCACGTTCTGCAGCTTGAATCGTTTTTTCGATATCTTCATCTGTATGTGCAGTAGATAAAAATAATCCTTCAAATTGTGACGGTGGTAAGAAAATTCCTTGATCTGCCATCAATTTATAATATTCCGCAAACATTTCAAGATCACTTGTTTTGGCTGTTTCGTAATTGATTACTTTTTCATTTGTAAAGAAAAAGCCAAACATAGAGCCAACACGATTCACGCAATGTGGAATGTCATATTTTTCTGCTGCTTTAATGAGTCCTGCTTGAAGTTTATCTGCTTTTCGATTAATTTCTTCGTACGCTGCTGGTGTTAATTGAACAAGCGTTTCATATCCAGCTGTCATTGCTAGTGGATTTCCTGAAAGAGTACCCGCTTGATAAATCGGACCGCTTGGAGCAATTTGTTCCATAATTTCACGTTTTCCTCCAAAAGCACCTACAGGAAGACCACCACCAATAACTTTTCCTAATGTTGTTAAATCAGGAGTCACACCAAAAAGGCCTTGTGCACATCCGTAATCAACGCGGAAACCTGTCATTACTTCATCAAAGATTAATAATGCACCATATTCATTTGTAATATCACGCAAGCCTTGTAAGAAACCAGATAGTGGTGGCACAAGTCCCATATTTCCTGCTACAGGTTCTACGATAATACACGCAATGTCATCACCATATTGTTCAAACGCTTGACGCACTGCATCTAAGTCATTATAAGCAGCCGTAACGGTATTTTTTGCAATCGATTCAGGTACACCAGGGCTGTCTGGTAAACCAAGTGTTGCGACTCCAGAACCAGCTTTAATTAATAAAGAATCACCATGTCCGTGGTAACTTCCTTCGAATTTCATAATTTTATTACGACCCGTATAACCACGTGCAAGCCGTAAAGCACTCATCGTTGCTTCTGTACCTGAGTTAACCATACGAATCACTTCGATTGATGGCACGCGTTCAATAACGAGTTCTGCTAGTTTGGTTTCCATCAATGTAGATGCACCAAAACTTGTTCCTTTTTCGGCTACCTTTTTAAGACTTTCTACTACGCGATCATCTGCATGCCCTAAAATTAATGGTCCCCATGAAAGAACATAATCGATATACTCATTTCCATCGATATCATATACTTTAGAACCTTTTCCGTGATCCATAAAAATAGGATCCATATGGACAGATTTAAATGCACGAACGGGACTATTTACTCCACCTGGCATTAATTTTTCTGCTTTTTCTTGTGCTTTTTTTGAGTTGATATAAGAACGCATCCTTTGGCCTCCTTTTATTGCTCTTCTTTTAACCATTTCGCAACATCTTTTGCGTGATACGTAATAATTAAATCACAACCAGCGCGTTTCATACTTAGTAATTTTTCAGTTACGACTGCTTTTTCATCTAACCAACCGTTTTGGCAAGCCGCTTTAATCATCGCATATTCCCCACTTACATTGTATGCAACGATTGGTAAATCAAATTCGTTGCGAACATCTCGGATAATATCTAAGTAAGAAAGGGCTGGTTTTACAATAAGAAAATCGGCACCTTCTTCCACATCGCTTGCTGCTTCACGAAATGCTTCTAAACGATTGGCCGGATCCATTTGATATGATTTTCTATCTCCAAATTGCGGAGCACCATCTGCTGCATCACGGAAAGGACCATAAAAAGCAGAAGCATATTTTACAGCGTACGACATGATTGGAATCTCTTCGAATCCAGCTTCATCTAATACTTCTCGAATTGTTTCAACAAATCCATCCATCATGCTTGATGGAGCAATAATATCCGCTCCCGCTTTTGCTTGAGATACGGCAGTTTTCGCATGATACTGTAAACTTTCATCATTTAATACACGACCGTGCTCATCACACACACCACAATGTCCAGTGCTTGTATATTCACATAGACACGTATCCGCTATGACAATCATATTTGGAAAATTCCGTTTAATTTGTCTCGTTGCTTTTTGAATAATTCCATTGTCCTCAAAAGCACCTGTTCCACATACATCTTTTTCAGCTGGTATACCAAATAAAATAATACTGACAATTCCTAGTTGCTCTAATTCTGCAATTTCTTCATTTAAACAATCTAAGGAAAAATTATAAACACCTGTCATAGATGGAACTTCTTTTTTTATATTTTCCCCTTCTGTCACAAAAATAGGGTAAATAAAATCTTCTACATGCAAATGATTTTCACGAACTAATGCCCGCATTTGTTTATTTTTTCTTAATCGACGATGACGTTTAAACACTAGTCATTCACTCCTTTTAAAAAATTGTTGCATCGCATCTATCATTCCATCAATCGTATACGGTGTTGCTTCGATTGCTACTAGTAACTGTTGACGTATGCATGCTGCTGTCGTAATTGGTCCGATAGAACAAACGACAGCATCTTTTATGTACGTTCGATTTTGTTCCTCTAACAATTCCATAAAAAAGCGTACCGTAGAAGGACTTGTAAATGTGATTACATCTATTTGCTCTAATTGTATCATTGTATTTAATGTATCTTTTATGGCATCATTTCTAACCGTTTCATATATCGTCACATCGCTCACTCGAACACCAAACTGAACGAGTTCATCGTACAATTTTTTTCGGGCGAGCTGACCGCGAGGCATAAAAACAGCATCTTGTTTCGTTAATACGCGCATTAAATGTTCTGCTAAACTCTCGCCAACAAATTCATCTGGAATTAAATCTGCTTTCCTGCCATATTCCTGTAGCGCTTGTTCTGTTTTTATACCGACTGCAGCAATTTTCATCGTATCAGGAAAGGCTACTTGAAAGCGGTCTAAAAGCTCAAAAAAATATCGGACACCATTCACACTCGTAAAAACCGTCCACGTATATGACTGCAATTTTGAAAATTCTTGTTGAATAGCATTTATGTTATTTGGAAGTTGAAACGTTAAAAGCGGCACTTCTACAGGGATTGCCTGCACTTCTATTAATTTTTTTGAAAATGCTTTATTTTGTCCTTTTGCTCTCGTAACAAGTACTCGTTTTCCTGTTAAATACGTCACTTAAGACAAGTCCTTTTTGACAGATGCTAAAATATGAGTAGCTCCTTTTTCTTTCAAGCGATTCGCTACTGCCACTCCGATTTGTTGTGCATTTTCACCTGAAACAGTTTCTTTTAAAACGGTTTTTCCGTCTGTTGTTGCTACAAGAGCAGTTATTTCTATTTCGTTGTCTTTCAGAACAGCATGTCCTGCGATAGGAACTTGACAACTACCTTCCATTTCGTCTAAGAAAGCACGTTCTGCCATAACTGTATCGTATGTTTCTTGATCATTAAAACGATCTAACAATTGTCGTAACTCATCGTCGTCTTCACGACACTCAATAGAAAGCGCACCTTGTCCAACTGCTGGTAAACAAACATCTGGTTCTAAAAATTCGGTAACCGTTTCTTTCGACCATCCCATTCTTTCAAGACCAGCAGCTGCTAAAATAATCGCATCAAAATTTTCTTCTTTTAGTTTTCTTAAACGAGTATCGATATTTCCACGAATCGGTTCAATTTGTAAATCTGGTCGTTTTGCTAACAATTGTGCGGAACGCCGTAAACTACTTGTACCTACAATCGCACCCGTTTTTAATTGCTCAAGCGGAATATTATCTTTTGAAATCAACACATCACGGTAATCTACTCGTTTTGGCACACAACCGATAATTAATCCTTCAGGTAAAACCGCAGGCATATCTTTCATACTATGTACTGCCATATCAATTTTTTTATCGAGCATTGCTTGTTCAATTTCTTTTACAAATAATCCTTTTCCCCCAACCTTAGACAATGTCACATCTAAAATTTTGTCGCCTTTCGTGACAATTTCTTTAATTTCAAATTCAAAAGGGAATCCGAAAGATTTTAATTGTTCAATAACCCATTTTGTTTGTGTTAATGCTAATTTACTTCTGCGTGAACCAACAATAATTTTTCGCATATTCTCCTCCAACTTTTATTGTTACCTTATTGCACATGGCAATAAGAGAAATGACGTTTATTGATACCATAAATGAAAATTCGATAACCTAGTGGACAAAAATAAATTAATTAAAACACATAAAAAAGCCATAATGTTTATCCAAGCTAATGATTTTCCTTGTTTTTTCTCTGTTACTTTCATATATAAATAAAAACTATATAAGCCAATAATAAACAAAGTAGTCAATACTTTCGGATCCAACCATACAAAAATTGTCAATTTCGCCATAGCCCAAATAATACCTAAAATGATACTTAGTAACAATAAAGGTACACCAAGCATCGTAGAATAATAAGCTAAATTTTCAAGCCTTGATAAATTTCCAAATCGTTTCATGCGAATCGTCCATTTTTTTTGTTTTAGCATTTGATGTTGAAGTAAATACATTCCAGAAAAAACAAAAGCAAAAGTAAATGCACCATAGGCAATCAACGCCATCGTGATATGAATCGATAACAATTCACTCATCAACTGAGCTTGCACGACAAGTGGAACTTGATCCGTTGGCATAAACAAGTGAAGCGATAACATTAAAAATCCTAGTACATTCGTAAAAAATACAATAAAATCAATACGTGATAACCGATTAATAAGCAACGACAATGTCACTAAAACCCAAGAATAAAACAGTAGCCCCTCAAATATCGTTAAAACCGGAAAGCGCTCCGTCATCATGTATTTATATATTATCGAAACCGTTTGCAAAAACCAAACAATAGAAAGCAACCAGAAGGCCAAGCGATTGACCTTCCGGTTGTTTTGTAAAAAATCAATAAAATAGCCAAGGACGCTTAACGCATACAATATAATCGTGACATCTGTCAGCCAATTAATATGCAATTCTCCCATCTGCATTCCCTCTTAGGAACGAAGCATAGACGGTGCCGGTTTATTTTCCACCCCTGCTAATGCGATTCCTTTTCCTTTTGCTTCTTGTTTTACTTCTTCTTCAATAGCAAAAATTTTCATAAACAATTGTAACGATTGTTCCGCATGTTTGTCCGTTGCCATTTCTTTGGCTTGTAAAATAGGATCACGTAATAACTGGTTGATAATACTTTTTGTATGTTTACTTAATACTTTTTTCTCGCGATCGGTTAAATCCGGCATTTTTCTTTCAATACTTTTCATTGTTTCTGCTTGAATAGACAACGCTTTTTTACGTAAAGCTGAAATAACTGGAACGACCCCAAGCATGTTTAACCATTCATTAAATATATCTATTTCATCTAAAATCATCATATCAATTTTCTCTGCATGACGACGACGTTCTTCAATGTTTGCTTCCACAATATCTTGTAAATCATCAATGTCATATAAAAAGACACTTTCTAACTCATCGATTGAAGGATCTAAGTCACGTGGTACTGCGATATCAATCATTAACAACGGGCGCCCTTTTCGTTTACGAATGATTGCTTGTACCATTTCTTTCGTAATGACATAATCTTTTGCTCCTGTAGAACTAATTAAAATATCTCCCTCTATTAACGATTCTTCTAATTGTTGCATGGAACGTGCTACACCATTAAAGTCTTTCGCAAGTTCTTCTGCACGCTCTACGGTTCGATTAAGAACGGTCACTTGTGATGCTCCGGAACCGTGTAAATTAAGTGCTGTTAATTTCCCCATTTGTCCAGCACCAACAATTAAAACATGTTTATTCGTTAATTCACCGAATATTTTTTTTGCAAGTTCCACTGCTGCATAACTGACAGACACAGCATGTTCTCCGATTTCTGTTTCAGATTGAGAACGTTTTGCTATTGTGATTGCTTGTTTAAACAATTCATTAAAAATAGTACCTGTTGTTTGCGCTTCTTGCGCAATTAAAAAGGCATCTCGTACTTGTCCGATAATTTGCGTCTCCCCTAGAATCATCGAATCCAATCCACAAATTACGCGGAATAAATGTTGCACCGCATCTGTTGCTTCTCGAATAAATAAGTACGGTTCAAACTCTTCTTTCTTTAATCCAAACCAATCTGCTAAAAATTCTTTTATATAATAACGTCCTGTATGAAGTTGATCAACTACTGCATAAATTTCCGTTCGATTACAAGTTGAGACGATAACATCCTCTAAAATACTCTTTTTGTTTCGAAGAACTTTAACAGCATCTACCACTTCTGATTCATTAAAGGATAATTTTTCTCGAATTTCTACAGGCGCTGTTTTGTAATTTAATCCTACAACTAGGATATGCAATCGTGCCACCTCCACGTGTACCTCTGTCGTACATAGTTCTCTAATAGTAGTATATCATGTATCGCTATAAATTAATAAAAAAAATATGAACAGATTTTGAAGTCCTTTGTTATAATCATACATACCACTATCTTCTCTACTAACCCATTACGAGTGTATCATATTTTGTCGAAAAGGAGTAAGTAAATGAACAACTATCGTCCATTTTTGTCTATTTTACTTATCGGTTTTGGCCTATATTTCTTTTTGGAACAACTAGGAATGTCCATTGCCTTATACGTACCTTTCTTACCGTATTCTCTTCTTATTTTTGGCCTTGCTTTTTTTGTCCAATCAAAAAAAGATCCATTCCAAATCTTTTTAGCTGTTATTTGTATCGGTTTTGGATTACATATTTTCGCGCTTCATTCTTTTCTATTCTGGCCGAATCACTGGGCTATTTACCCATTAATTATTGGAATAGCTTTTTTAATTCAATTTCAAAAAACGAAAAAAAAAGGTATGTTAGCAGGCATTGTATTATTTTTATTAGCGGCTGCGGGATTATTATTTGAACCAGTGAGCCAAATGGTAAATCCGTTATTTGGTTATATCAAACAATACTGGTCTTTATTATTCATTGCACTCGGATTATATTTTTTAATTAAAAAGTAAAAGACATTTATAGGGGAATAAAAGCTGTATCCAATCTAATCTGGATACAGCTTTTATTCATTCTTTTGGTTGTAAATAAGCACTCAATTGTTTCCAAGTTTCTTCTTTTCCAAGTCCTGTTTCAGAAGAAAATAAAACAACCGTATCGTTTTTATCTACTTGTAATGTTTCTTTTACGATTTTTATATGTTTTTGATGCTTCCCTTTTGGGATCTTATCTGCTTTTGTTGCCACAATCATCGTTGGAATGTCATAATGTTTTAGCCATTCATACATCAATTGGTCATCTTTAGACGGAGCATGGCGTAAATCGACGATGAGTAATACCATTTTTAAAGGTTCACGCTGCCCTAAATACGTTTCAATCATTCTTCCCCATGCTTCTCGCTCTGATTTTGATACACGGGCAAATCCGTATCCAGGAACATCCACAAAATAAAAGGCATCATTGATTTTATAAAAATTTAACGTTTGTGTTTTACCAGGTTTGGACGACGTTCGTGCTAAATTTTTTCGACCAATCATCTTATTAATGAACGATGATTTTCCCACGTTAGATCGCCCTGCAAGTGCAAATTCTACTAGATCATCTGTTGGATATTGTTCTTCCTTTACCGCACTAATAATAAATTCAGCTTGGTTAACTTTCACGTTTGTCACCTACTAACGCAATATCAAGCACTTCGTCTAAATGACTAACTGGTTTAAACGTTAAATCATTGCGAATACTTTCTGGAATATCTTCTACGTCTTTCACATTATCTTTTGGAATAATAATGATTGTTAATCCCGCCCGATGTGCACTTAACGATTTTTCCTTTAAACCACCAATCGGTAACACGCGACCACGTAACGTGATTTCACCCGTCATCCCTACATCATTACGTACAGCACGCCCTGTTAACGCAGAAACTAAAGCGGTCGCAATTGTAATACCTGCAGAAGGCCCGTCTTTCGGTACAGCCCCTTCAGGAACGTGAATATGGATATCGTACTTTTCATAAAAATCTCCTTCAATGGATAAATCGGCTGCTCGTGACCGGACATAACTAAAGGCTGCTTGTGCAGATTCCTTCATCACGTCTCCTAGTTTACCTGTTAACAGTAACTTTCCTGACCCTTTCACGACAGATACTTCAATAGATAATGTATCGCCACCTGCTGTTGTATATGCAAGTCCTGTTGCTGCTCCGATTTGATTTTCTTTTTCTTTTTTTCCATATTGGAAAATTGGTTTTCCTAAAAATTCATCGACGTTTTTTTCTGTTACGACTACTCGTTTTTTCTCACCAGAAACAATGATTTTTGCAGCTTTCCGGCAAATCGCTGCAATTTTTCGTTCTAAGTTACGTACACCCGCTTCTCGCGTATAACGACGAATAATCATTTCAATGGCATCTTCGCGCACTTGTAATTGTGATTTTTTTAATCCATGTTCGCTCACCTGTTTCGGTAATAAATGACGTTTGACAATTTCTAATTTTTCTAACTCTGTATAACCAGCGATTGTAATCAGTTCCATACGGTCTAGTAATGGTGCTGGAATGGTCATCATATTGTTAGCAGTTGCTACAAACATTACTTTCGATAAATCATACGGCTCTTCTATGTAATGGTCACTAAACGTATGGTTTTGTTCAGGATCTAACACTTCTAACATGGCACTTGATGGGTCGCCGCGAAAATCATTACTCATTTTATCAATTTCATCTAATAAAAAGACTGGATTAATCGTACCTGCTTTTTTCATTCCTTGAATAATTCGTCCTGGCATCGCACCAACATACGTTCTTCGATGTCCGCGGATTTCCGCTTCATCTCGAACACCACCGAGCGAAATTCGGACGAAATTCCGATTTAAACTTCGAGCAATCGAACGTGCTAACGATGTTTTCCCAACCCCTGGAGGCCCGACTAAACACAAAATAGGTCCTTTTAATGAATTTGTTAATTGTTGGACAGCTAAATATTCTAGTACACGTTCTTTCACTTTTTCTAATCCGTAGTGATCTTCATTTAAAATGTTTTCCGCCCGATTAATATCTAAAATATCTTCCGTTTCTTGCGACCAAGGAAGTGTCACGAGCCATTCTAAATAATTACGAATAACCGAACTTTCCGCAGACGTTTGTGGCATTTTTTCATATCGGTCGAGTTCTTTTAATGCTTTTTCTTCTACTGATTCTGGCATATTCGCTTCTTCAATTTGCTTGCGTAACTCTGCTACTTCTCCTAATTTGCCTTCTTTATCTCCTAGTTCTTTCTGAATAGCTTTCATTTGTTCGCGTAAGTAATATTCTTTTTGTGTTTTTTCCATCGAACGTTTCACGCGTTGGCTAATTTTCTTTTCTAAATCTAACACTTCTTTTTCGTTACGAAGCATCGAAATTAATAACATTAATCGTTCTTTCGTATCAATACATTCTAAAATTTCTTGCTTGGCACTTGTTTTTAACGGCAAGTGAGAAGCAATAATGTCAACTAATCGACCAGGTTCTTCTATGTCTGTAACAGATGTATATGTTTCTTGTGTAATTTTTTTCGAAACTTTTATGTATTGTTGAAATAGTTCTAACAACGTTCGCATGAACGCTTCTTCTTCTACATCTGCTGTTTCCTTTTCATCATACAACTGTACTTTTACTTCAAAATACGGTTCGGTTGAAACATATTCCATAATCTCCACTCTTTTTTCAGCTTCGATTAAAATACGCATCGTTCCATTTGGTAATTTTAAAATTTGTTTAATATGTGCAAGGACGCCAAACGGATAAATTTCCTCTTCTTTTGGTTCCTGCAAAGAAACTTCTTTTTGAGTAGCCAATACAATTTTATGTTCATCAAGCATCACTTTGTCTATTGCTTTCATTGATCGATCTCTACCTACATCAAGATGAAGTACCATCGTTGGATAGACGGTAATTCCTCGAAGGGGCAGAAGTGGAATCGTTTTTAATTCTTTTTCCATAAAGTACACCTCCATCAACCCTAGGTATGTGTATACCTTTGTACAATTCTATCCTATCTTATCGTTTTTTGTCTATTATTAATGTCCAAATGAAAATCCCTTCCACTGCTAAAAAAACTCGGAAGGGATGGAAGCGGATGATTGTGCCGCTATACTCTCTTTTTGTTCATTAGCTGGAAATATAGTTAAAAGAAGTTCTTCTAATGTTTTTACTGTAATAATGTCGATGTCGTTTTTACTAGGAATGTGCTCATTGCCTTTTGGTAAAATCACTTTTTTACAGCCTGCTTCCATTGCTGCCTCCACTTTCTCTACAATACCTCCTACAGGCAATACTTGACCGTGTATACTTAATTCCCCTGTTAATGCTAAATCAAACGGAACTTCTTTTTTATAAATTGCTGAATATACTGCAACTGCTATCGCAATCCCAGCAGAAGGACCATCAATCGGGATTCCACCTGGAAAATTCACATGAATGTCATACTCCTGAATTGGTACGCCAATACGTTTTAATGCTGTTTGAACATTTTCGATAGAACTTTTCGCCATGCTTTTTCGCATGGTTTCCTTTGATGGCGCTTTCGTTTGTTCTGTCTCTACAATCCCTGTTACATTCATTTGCCCTTTTGATTGTGCTCTAGCTCTTGTTGCATCCGCTTCAATTTCTAGAATAACCCCTTCATGTTGACTCGTTACTCCTAATCCACATACGACACCAACTTGATTTTTCTTTGTCATTTGGCGTTTCATTCTTGGGGTCAACCGACTTGCTTGGACCATCCAACGCACGTCATCATCAGTGATTTTTTTCCGTTTCTGTGAAATGACAAGTCCGCCTACTAGCTGTACCATGGATACTGCATGACGACCATTTTGTGCAAATGATACTAAATAATCGAGCGTTGATTTGTCTATCGTAAGCTGTAATTTTTCCACTGCATTTTTCATAATTTCTTTCATTTCCTTCGGTGTCAGTGAACGAAAAAAAATTTCTAAGCAACGCGAACGTAATGCTGGTGGTAATTCTGCTGGATTTCTTGTCGTCGCTCCAATTAATCGAAAATCAGCGGGCAATCCTTTTTGAAACATGTCGTGAATGTGAGCCGGAATTTTTTCATTTTCTTCATTATAATAGGCACTTTCGATAATTACCTTTCTATCTTCTAAAACCTTTAATAATTTGTTTAGCTGAATCGGGTGAAGTTCCCCAATTTCATCAATAAACAATATTCCTCCGTGCGCTTTCGTCACGGCTCCTTCTTTCGGTTGTGGAATTCCCGCTTGTCCCATCGCTCCTGCCCCTTGATAAATCGGATCATGAACAGAACCCATCAAAGGATCCGCAATCCCTCGTTCATCAAATCGGGACGTAGCACCATCTATTTCAATAAATGGTGCATCTAATCGGAAAGGGGATGTTTCTTCTTTTTTAGCTTCTTCTAACACGAGGCGGGCAGCGGCTGTCTTTCCTACACCTGGTGGGCCATACACAATAACGTGCTGTGGATGCGGGCCACAGAGAGCTGCCTTTAATGATGTAATAGCATCCATTTGCCCAATAATTTCAGAAAAGCGGGTCGGACGAATTTTTTCTGCTAACGGTTGCGACAAGGAAATATTTCGAAGCTTCGTTAATTTATCTAACTCTTTTTTTGAAACTTTTGTTACCGACACTTTTTGAGTTCGTTGCGAACGCAATAATCCCCAAAAATAAAGTCCAACAATTACCGCAAAAAACACTTGAATAAATATAAAAAAGGCCGTCCAATTCATTTGTTATCCTCCTTCATCTTTACGGTTAGTATGACCTATGCAAAGGAAGATAAACAAAAAAGTCAAAAAGCTGGCTTTTTCTCATAGCCAGCTTTTCCCATCATGATGTGAAAGTCACCCCTCCACTGATGGAAGGTTTCTTTATGCCGTTTCTTTTGGCGGTTTTTCATACAATGTGCCATCTTCTAAATAAAGTTTTGGTCCTACTTTACCGAGAACCGTATCTTTGGAAATAACACATTTTTTAATTTCTTCACTTGATGGCAATTCAAACATCACATCTAACATAATGCCCTCAATAATAGAACGCAGTCCACGTGCACCTGTTTTACGCTCAATTGCTTTATTTGCAATCGCATATAATGCTTCTTTTTCAAATTCTAATTCTACATCATCTAACTCAAGAAGCTTTGTATATTGTTTCGCAAGTGCATTTTTCGGTTCTGTTAAAATTCGAACAAGTGCTTCTTCATCTAATTGATGTAAACTTGCGATAACAGGTAAACGTCCAATAAACTCTGGAATTAACCCAAAACGAAGTAAATCTTCTGGTAATACTTTTTGTAAGTACTCCCCTTGTTTTAATTCTACTGTTTCACTTGTTTCTGCTCCGAAACCAATTACTTTTTTCCCTAGACGACTTTTGATAATTTGTTCAATTCCATCAAAAGCTCCACCCACAATAAATAGTACATTTGTAGTATCTATTTGGATAAACTCCTGATGAGGGTGTTTTCTTCCGCCTTGTGGAGGTACGCTTGCTACCGTTCCTTCTAAAATTTTAAGAAGTGCTTGTTGTACACCTTCCCCACTTACGTCACGTGTAATAGATGGGTTTTCCGATTTGCGCGCAATTTTATCAATCTCATCAATGTAAATAATCCCTTTTTCTGCTTTTTCTACATCATAGTCTGCAGCTTGAATTAATTTTAATAAAATATTTTCAACGTCTTCCCCAACATATCCAGCCTCAGTTAAACTTGTTGCATCAGCAATCGCAAATGGAACATTTAAGATACGTGCCATTGTTTGTGCTAATAACGTTTTTCCGCTACCTGTTGGTCCAATCATTACAATATTACTTTTCGATAATTCTACATCATCCACTTTACTGTTTGAATTAATTCGTTTGTAATGGTTGTACACCGCTACAGAAAGTGCTTTTTTCGCTTCATCTTGGCCGATCACGTATTCATCTAAAATAGCACGAATTTCTTTTGGTTTCGGAATATCTTTAATTTCTACTTCTTCTTCTGTACCTAATTCTTCTTCGACAATTTCACTACAAAGTTCGATACACTCATCGCATATATAAACGCCTGGACCAGCGACTAGCTTTCGTACTTGATCTTGCGTCTTGCCACAAAAAGAACACTTTAATTGTCCTTTTTCATCATTAAATTTAAACATAAGAAATATTCACCCCTTGCAAAAAATATTGCTCTAGCTTTGAGGCTGCAAGTTCATCCTTGTACTTTGCATACTCAATTAGATAATTATGTATTGCATTGTATCACAAAAAGAGTAGTTCTTGGTAGTGATAACTCTTTCTATGGTGATACGATATGTATGATTCTCTTTTATCTATTATATACGTTTCAAGTAAAAAAATGCCACTGTTATGAAAAAGGATGCCAAAAAATCGTTTAATTAATAAACAAGGCACGATATTATCGTGCCTTGTCTCTAAGATGTATATTTACTTATTTTACGTTTGCTTTTTCTACTAAAAGGTCAATTGCTTTACGTGCTTTTAAATCGTCGCGTAAGCTTTCTAAGTAACCTTGTGATTCATATAAATTTTTAACGGTAGCTACATCCGTTTGATACATCTCTGCAATTTTACCAATTTCTTCTTCCACATCTACATCACTTGCTTCGATGTTTTCAGCATTAGCAATTGCTTCTAATGTTAAACGAGTGCGTACACGCATTTCAGCTTCTTCTTTCATTTGCTCTTTTAAAGCATCTTCATTAGAAGCTGTTAATTGATAATATAATTCAAGGTTCATCCCTTGCATTTGAAGACGTTGTTCAAATTCAGGAATCATACGATCTAATTCCGTATTAATCATCGCTTCAGGAAGATCCACTTCACTATTGTTTACTGCTTGTTCGATAACTGCATTACGTTTTGAATCAAGCGCATCTGCTTCTTTCTTTTGAGCAAGATCTTTTTTGACGCTTTCTTTTAATTCTTCTAATGTTTCTACTTCTTCATTTGCATCTTTTGCAAACTCATCGTCAAGCTCAGGAAGTTCTTGTGCTTTAATTTCGTTTATTTTCACTTTAAACGTAACTTCTTTACCCGCTAATTCTTCTGCGTGGTATTCTTCTGGGAATGTTACTTGGATATCTTTTTCTTCGTCTTTTTTCATTCCAATTAATTGTTCTTCAAAACCTGGAATGAAAGAACCAGAACCGATTACTAATGGATAGTTTTCACCTTTTCCACCTTCAAATGGTTCATCATTTAAGAATCCTTCAAAGTCAATCATTGCTGTATCGCCATCTTCAACTTCTCCGTCTTCTTTTACAACTAATTCTGCAAAACGTTGTTGAAGGGCTTTTAATTCTGCTTCAACATCTTCATCCGTTACGGTTACATCTTTTTCTTCTACTTCTAAGCCAGTGTATTCACCAAGTTTTACTTCTGGCTTTACTGTCACAGTAGCAGTAAAAATTAAATTTTGACCTTTTTCAAGTTGTTTAATGTCTACTTCTGGAGTATCCACTGGTTCGATTCCTGACTCTTCTACTGCTTTTGCATACGCTTCTGGTAATAGAATGTCTAAAGCATCTTGGTATAAACTTTCTTCACCGAAATGTTTGTTAAAAATAACGCGTGGTACTTTCCCCTTACGAAAACCAGGAATATTCACCTGTTTTACCACTTTTTTAAACGCTTGATCGATTGCTTCTTTTACTTTGTCTGCGTCAACTTCTACCGTTAAAACGCCTTGGTTGCCTTCTAGTTTTTCCCATTTAGTACTCATGTATTCAATCCCTCCAACATTCAAGGTAGCATAGTATTCTATGTAGAATCCGTATTTATAACTTCTTTATTATATCATAGAACAACTTGCTTTCAACTATTTTTCAATATTTTACGTAGAAAACGGTAATTGTAACACTTCTTTCAGATGACGATACACCTGTTGTACGATGTTTTTTTTCACAGAAACAGGCGTATTCCACTTTACTTGACCAAACATTGCTTCTCTCGTTATTTGTTCGATAGCTAGGACGTAATCAGTGACTTCTTCTAATGGAAATGGAAAATGTCTAAATAAAAACTGACGCAATAAATCTTTCATCATTTGCGCTAAAACTGGATCTTGTTGTTCTATAGATTCTTCTATTTGCTTCATCGCTTTTTGTTCAAATTGGACATACATTTGATCAAATTGGTCGATATGGTGAATTGTCATTTCCTTTTGAAATTTTCGAACGACAACTGGCTGTTCATAGCCTTGTTCTCGTAACACTTGTAACATCATCGTTTTTAACCAATCATCTCCGTAGTCTGATTGTAAAAAAGTTAAACATAACTCTAATCGTTCCGTTTCATTTCTTTCTACGATTCGTGTAAAATGATGGATTCTTTGTTCAAATGTGTCGCTAAACAATCCTTCATAATCGTCATGAAGCGAGTGAGAAGGAGCATCGACTCGTTGTAAAAACGACTCAATGTGATAAAAAGGAGATTCTATTTCAAATAAGGATGGTACTTTTTCCTTTATTATTTGTAAAAAAGAATTCGCTTCATGGTAATGGTTTAGCTGAATCAAAATAGATACATACATTTGGGCTACCTCCACAAAATCCCCCAGTTGATGATTGAGCATCATTTTACAATAAAATTTGGCATCTTGGTATTTCCCTATTTCCATATAACAAGCAGTTAAGCCCATATACACTTCTTCTGTATATCCACTAAATGATTCTAATAACAAAAACGATTCAATCGCTTCTTGAAAATTTCCTTGTTGGATACAATCTTTTGCTTTTTGAAATAGTTTTTCTTCTACATTCGGAAACAGAATAACCTTTTTATTTTTATCCTTCATTGTAATCGCCTCATCTAATTTCATATTCTTTCTTTACGTTACACCATTTTTCATATGAAAGAAAGAAGCGAATCTAAAAAAGAAAAGCAGCTTAGAGTTTGCTACTCTAACCTACTTTTCTTTCATTAAACATCTATTTATGCACGCTTTGCTTCAAATGCTTTAATTTTATCTTCGTACGTAAGTGTTACGTCAATTTCATCCCAGCCGTTCAAAAGCATTTCTTTCCAATATTCGTTAATTTCAAAAGAACGTTCAAATCCTTCTGTATCAGAAAGTTTATTTTCTTTTAAATTGACCGTTAATTCATAATCGCTTGCTTTCGCCTTTTCGATGAGCGTTTTTATATCACCTTCAGAAAGACAGATTGGTAAAATCCCATTTTTTAAGCAGTTATTGTAAAAAATATCAGAATAACTTGGTGCGATTAGCACTTTAAAGCCGTAATCTAACAATGCCCAAGGTGCATGTTCACGAGAAGAACCACATCCAAAGTTTTCACCAGCGACTAAAATAGATGCTCCTTTATTTTCTGGACGATTCAATTCAAATTCGGGATTATCCGATCCATCTTTGTTAAAACGCCAATCAAAAAATAAAAATTGACCAAAACCTGTACGCTCGATACGTTTTAAAAACTGTTTCGGAATAATTTGGTCAGTATCGACATTCACCCGATCCATTCCTGCTACTTTTCCTTCATGAATGACAATTGGTTCCATTCCTACTCCTCCTTATGCTACAGGTTCTTTGTCTAATTTACGTACATCAACAAAATGGCCATGAATGGCTGCTGCCGCTGCCATTGCTGGACTTACTAAATGCGTTTTGGCACCTTTTCCTTGACGCCCTTCAAAGTTCCGGTTCGAAGTAGAAGCACAACGTTCTCCTTCAGGCACCGTATCAGGGTTCATCCCAAGACACATACTACAGCCAGCATCACGCCATTCAAATCCGGCTTCGATAAAGATTTTATCTAATCCTTCTTCTTCCGCTTGCGCTTTTACTTTTTGTGATCCTGGAACAATCATTGCACGTACACCTTCTTTTACTGTACGTCCTTTTATTACTTCTGCAGCTGAACGTAAATCACTTATACGAGAATTTGTACAGGAACCGATAAAAACATGTTGAATTTCGATATCTGTTATCTTCATTCCAGGCGCAAGCCCCATGTATGATAACGCTTGTTCTGTTGATTTTTGATCCGTTTCCGATTCAAAATCTGATGGCGACGGAACGACATTGTTAACATTTGTACCTTGTGCTGGATTTGTTCCCCATGTTACTTGCGGTTCAATTTCATCTGCATGAAGTTCGATTGTCCGATCGTACGTAGCACCTTCATCTGTTGCAAGAGCTTTCCATTCCTCAACAATCGCATCAAACGCCTCGCCTGTTGGAACAAAACGACGGCCGTGAAGGTATTCAAACGTAGTTTCATCAGGGCTAATAAGACCTGCTTTCGCTCCCGCTTCAATACTCATATTACATACTGTCATTCGTTCTTCCATCGACATATTTTTAAATACTTCACCTGTATATTCGATAACAGAACCAGTTCCAACATTAACACCATACTTCGCAATAATCGCCAAAATAACATCTTTTGCTGTTACACCTTTTCCGAGCTTACCGTCTACTTTTACTTGAAGTGTTTTCGGTTTTTGTTGCCAAAGTGTTTGTGTTGCAAAAACATGCTCTACTTCGCTTGTCCCAATCCCAAAAGCTAGTGCACCGAACGCGCCATGTGTAGCGGTATGACTATCTCCACACACAATCGTTTTCCCTGGGTGAGTTAATCCTAATTCAGGTCCAATAACGTGAACAATCCCTTGGTCTGGGCTCTTCATATCAGCGATTTTCACACCAAACTCAGCACAGTTTTTGGCTAACGTTTCAATTTGTTTTTTAGCAATTTCATCTGTAATATTAAAACGATTAATGGTCGGAACGTTATGATCCATTGTTGCAAACGTTAAATCTGGACGACGTAATTTTCGTCCTTTTAACCGTAATCCTTCAAAAGCTTGTGGGGAAGTTACTTCATGGATGAGATGTAAATCAATATAAAGAAGGGATGGTTTTCCTTCTTCCTTTACGACTTCATGCTTTTCCCAAATTTTTTCGATAATTGTTTTTGGCATACATAACCCCTCCTTACGTTTGTTATCATTACAGACGATTAATAACCGCTTCTATCATTTCTTCTGTTGTTGCATAAGAAGTTGTTTGTTCATCTGCAATATCACCTGTTCGTAATCCCGCTTCTAAAACATCTGAAACAGCTTTTTCAATCGCAGAAGCTTCTTCTAACATTTCAAATGAGTAACGAATCATCATTGCACTTGATAGAATCATAGCTAATGGATTGGCTTTGTTTTGCCCAGCGATATCTGGTGCCGAACCATGGACAGGCTCATACAGACCTGGACTATTATCTGTTAAGCTTGCAGAAGGTAACATACCTAGTGATCCTGTTAACATCGCTGCTTCGTCACTTAAAATGTCGCCAAATAAGTTTTCTGTTACAATCACATCAAATTGACGTGGATTTCGAACAAGTTGCATCGCGCAGTTATCCACCAACATATGTTCAAGTGTAACGTCTGAATATTCTTTGGAGATTTCTATCGCTGTTTCTCTCCACATCCGACTAGATTCTAGGACGTTTGCTTTATCGACAGATGTTACTTTCTTTCCGCGTAAACGAGCTAAATCAAATGCTTTTTTAATAATCCGTTCCATTTCTCGTTTTGTATAGTAAAGAGTGTCGACTACTACTTCTCCATTTTCTCGTCTTTCACTCGGTTTTCCAAAGTAAAGTCCGCCTGTTAATTCACGAACGATTAAAATATCGACTCCATCAATCACTTCTTCTTTCAGTGTGGAGGCATTTTGTAAACTTTTGAAAACAGATACCGGGCGTAAGTTCGCAAATAAATTAAGTTCTTTACGAATGCCAAGCAATCCTTGTTCTGGACGAACACTTCCTAAATCCCATTTAGGACCGCCAACAGCTCCCATTAATACTGCATCACTATTTTTACAAAGTGCGATTGTTTCTTTTGGTAATGGGGAACCAGTCTCATCGATGGCACAGCCACCGATAAGACCTTTTTCAAAAGTAAATTCATGACCAAATTTTTTTGCAACTACTTCTAATACTCGTATCGCACCATCTGCAATTTCCCGACCGATTCCGTCACCTGGTAATACCGCAATTTGTTTCTGCGCCATGTTCGTTCCCCTTTCTCATTCCTTACACTTGTTCTTTCATACGATCTTTTTGAATCAATACACGATTTAAAGCATTCACATATGCTTTGGCTGATGCTTCAAGCACGTCTTGCGCAGTAGCACGTCCTGTGGATTCCCCGCCATTATACGTCACTTTTACGTGAACTTGTGCTAATGCATCACGTCCACCTGATACAGATTGAATTCGGTAATCATGGAGAACTACTTCTCCTTCTACCATTTGTTCTAACGTATTATAAATTGCTTCTACACTACCGCTACCAGTTGCAGCATGTTGCTTACATTCACCGCTTGGTTCTTTTAACGTAATCGTTGCAGTTGGAACATTATTTGTTCCGTATTGCACTTGTATGTTTTCCACATCGTAATAAGAAACAGAAGCATCGATTTTCTTGTCTGTTAAAAGCGCAAATAAATCTTCATCTGTAATTTCCTTTTTGCGATCGGCTAACTCTTTAAACGCTTTAAATGTTTCATTTAATTCGTCTTGTGTTAAATCAAATCCTAGCTCGATAATTTTTTCCTTAAATGCATGTCGCCCGGAATGTTTTCCCAGTACCATTGCATTTGATTGAACACCAACAAGCTCAGGAGAAATGATTTCATACGTTGTTTTTTCTTTTAATACACCGTCTTGGTGAATGCCAGACTCATGTGCAAATGCATTTGAGCCTACGACTGCTTTATTCGGTGGAACAGGGAATCCTGTTAATTTACTTACTAAATTACTAGTTCGTTTTAACTCTTTTAATTGAATGTTTGTATCTGCTTGATAAAAATCTTTTCGAATATAAAGAGCGATTGCAATTTCTTCTAGTGCAGCATTCCCTGCCCGTTCTCCGATTCCATTAATCGTACATTCAATTTGATCGATTCCATTTTCAACCGCTGAAAGTGAATTGGCAACTGCCATTCCTAAATCGTCATGACAGTGAGTGGAGAATAAAGCTTTATGCGCATTCGGTACATGTTCTTTTAAGTATCGTAATCGTTCTCCGTACTCTTTCGGTGTAATGTATCCTACTGTGTCAGGTAAATTGATTACCGTTGCTCCAGCATGAATTACTTCTTCAAGAATTCTTGCTAGGAACGGTAAATCAGACCGACACGCATCTTCCGCCGAAAATTGGACATGAGTAAAACGACTTGCTGCATACTTAACAGCTGACACCGCATTTTCTACGACTTGATCTGGAGTCATACGCAGTTTATATTCCATATGCACAGGGCTTGTTGCGATAAACGTGTGAATACGTGGTTCAGCTGAATTTTTCAGTGCTTCCCAACACGCATCGATATCTTTTTGATTCGCACGTGAAAGTCCTGTTACTGATGAGTGTGTTACTGCTTCTGCAATCTCCTTTACCGATTGGAAATCACCAGGGCTTGCAGCCGGGAAGCCGGCCTCAATTACATCTACACCGAGGCGCTCCAACTGCTTTGCAATTTCCATTTTTTCTGTAAAGTTTAAGTTAATACCGGCCGATTGCTCCCCATCACGAAGAGTCGTATCAAAAATTTGAATTTTGCGCACGTTCTTCCACTCCTTTATTATTTTTGTTTAACAAATGGCATCATTGCGCGAAGCTCTTTTCCGACAACTTCAAGTTGATGCTCTTTTTCTCTTGCATTAATAGCGTTAAATTGTGGACGATTTACTTCATTTTCAAGAAGCCATCCTTTTGCAAATACACCTGTTTGAATATCTTTTAGTACGTCTTTCATTGCTTGTTTTGTATCCGCTGTAATAACGCGTGGTCCACTTACAAAGTCACCCCATTGTGCTGTATCAGAAATAGAGTAACGCATGTTTTCAAGTCCACCTTCATAAATAAGATCAACGATTAATTTTAATTCATGGCAGCACTCAAAGTATGCTACTTCTGGTTGGTAACCTGCTTCTACAAGTGTTTCGAATCCAGTTTTAATTAATTCTGAAACTCCACCACAAAGTACTGCTTGTTCACCGAAAAGGTCCGTTTCTGTTTCTTCTTTAAATGTTGTTTCTAACACACCAGCACGAGCTGATCCGATTCCTTTTGCATATGCAAGCGCGATTTCTTTCGCTTTTCCTGTTACATCTTGGTAAATACCGATTAATGCAGGAACTCCAGCACCTTCTGTATACGTACGACGAACAAGGTGTCCTGGTCCTTTTGGTGCAACTAAAAATACGTCTACGTCTGCAGGAGGAACGATTTGACCAAAGTGAACGTTAAAACCGTGTGCAAATACTAATGCATTTCCTGCTTCAAGGTTTGGTTTGATTTCATTTTCGTAAACTTTTGGTTGGAACTCGTCTGGAAGCAAGATCATGATTAATTCTGCTTTGTTTGTTGCTTCACTTACAGGTAACACTTCAAATCCATCTTCTTTTGCTTGATCCCAAGATTTACCTTGACGAAGACCAACTACTACGTTTACGCCACTTTCACGTAAGTTTTGCGCATGAGCGTGACCTTGTGAACCGTAACCGATTACTGCAACTGTTTTTCCTTCTAATAATGTTAAATCTGCATCTCCATTGTAATAAACTTTAGCCATTTTAAAATTCCTCTCCTTTAAATTAAGTTGTTTAATATTTTACATTTATCCTTGCTTGATGGTCAGTAAGACACTCACTTCGAATCGTTACATAGATAGAAACCGAAAGTGTGGATCTAACTGTCCGAATCGAGCTGCAGGCGCTGTTGGCTAGTAACATAAGCGTTGCTGCTTGTTTGGATTATTCTATCTAACCATCCCTGCAGGAAAACTACTCCTGCTGATGGAAGATTTGTATATTAGATAATTGCAAAGGTTGCAATATCATTGCTAGATAATTTTTGCATGCCGCGTGGAAGTGCGGTAACACCAGTACGGCTCATTTCTTTGATACCATAAGGGCGTAATAATTCAATTAAAGCTTCGATTTTATCGCTTCCACCAACGACTTCAATAGTTTGTGAATCTTTTGCAACGTCAAGAATTTGACAGCGAAAAGGTTCAATTAATGTGTTAATTTCAGGTCTTGTTTGTGGGGTAACCCCTACTTTAATTAGTGCAAGTTCTCTTGAGACCATCGCCTGATCAGTAATATCGACTACTTTTAAAACATCAATTTGTTTATTTAATTGTTTCAAAAGTTGCTCGATTTCTTTTTCGTTTTCTGCGTTTACCGTAAAGGTCATCCGAGAAATTCCAGGGGTTTCCCCGTGGCCTACAGAAATGCTTTCGATATTAAAGTGACGACGAGTAAACAACCCTGTAATACGGTTTAAAACACCAGCTTGGTTTAAAACTGTTGCCGTTACAATTCGTCTCATTTACCTTTCACCCCCACCATTTCATGTAATCCAGCTCCCGGCGGAATCATTGGATATACTTTTTCCTTCGGAGCCACTTGGAAATTAATAAAGACAGGTCCATCAATTTTCATCGCTTCATCGATTGCAGCTTTTGCTTCTTCGTTTGTTGTTGCATTAAATGCATCGATACCGAACGCTTTCGCAAGGTTAATGAAATCTGGTTGATAATCTAACAATGATTCAGAATAACGTTCATCATAGAAAATTTCTTGCCATTGACGAACCATTCCTAATGCATTGTTGTTAATAATAATCACTTTAATCGGCAAGTTCCATTGACGAATAATCGCTAGTTCTTGCATAGTCATTTGGAAACCAGCATCTCCGAGGACAGAAAAAACCATTTTATCTGGCTCTGCAAATTGTGCTCCAATAGCAGCTGGCAACCCAAAGCCCATTGTTCCTAAACCACCGCTTGTTACCCAGCGATTTGGATGGTTAAAGTGATAAAACTGTGCTGCCCACATTTGATGTTGACCAACGTCTGTTGTTACCACTGCTTCCCCTTTTGTTGCTTTTAAAATCATTTCGATCACTGTTTGTGGCTTTAATACCCCGTCTTCTTCTTCGTAGTGAAGTGGATATTTTTCCTTACAGTCTTGTAAGTATGCAAGCCATTCTGCATGTTCTGGTTGTGTGCCTTCTTCTGCTAACAATGCTTGAAGTGTTAATTTTGCGTCTGCCACAACTGGAATGTCTGTTGCAACATTTTTACCGATTTCAGCAGGATCAATATCAATATGTGCTACTTTTGCATTTGGCGCAAAATGCTCCAAATTTCCAGTAACACGATCGTCAAAACGAGCTCCGATACTAATAATTAAATCACATTCATATAACGCCATATTTGCTGTATATGTTCCATGCATACCCGCCATTCCTAAAAATAATTCATGATTTGCCGGGAATCCACCAAGGCCTAATAGCGTATTTGCTACTGGAATCTTCATTTTGTCTACATAGGTTTTTAATTCCTCATTTGCATCTGCAAATAATACCCCTGCGCCTGCTAAAATAACTGGTTTTTTTGCATCAGATACAGCTTGTTGAAGTTTTCGAATTTGCAGAATATTCGGTATAACATTCGGTTGATATCCTGGTAACTTGACTTCTTCTTCATAATTAAAAATACCGGTTGCCGTTGCGATATTTTTAGGAATATCAATTAATACTGGTCCTGGTCTACCTGTCGATGCAATATGAAACGCTTCTTTAATGATTCTTGGAAAATCTTTAATGTCACGTACTTGATAGTTATGCTTTGTAATCGGCATTGTAATACCGACAACATCAGCTTCTTGGAATGCGTCAGAACCGATTACTGCAGTTGATACTTGACCAGTAAGGACTACTAAAGGAATAGAGTCAATCATTGCATCTGCAATCCCTGTCACTAAGTTTGTCGCACCCGGACCACTAGTAGCGATTACTACACCAGGTTTACCTGAAATTCTTGCGTATCCTTCTGCTGCGTGAATGGCACCTTGCTCGTGTCGTGTTAACACGTGGCGTAATCCCGAATTATAAAAAGCATCATAAATTGGTAAAACCGCTCCGCCTGGGTAACCAAAAATGACTTCAACGTTCTCTCTTTTTAGGGCTTCGACTAACATTTGTCCACCCGTCATTGTTTCATTTTGAACAGTTGTTTTACGATCCATCGTCTTTGATTGAGCGCTCATAACCTTTCCTCCCTTATCATGATTTATTTTTCGTTTATGGGTAGCTATACTCCCACTTTTAGAAGTTTTTTATTTTTTACCAAAACATATTACAACAAACATAAAATTGTATAAAAAAAGAACCTTTCCATCTCCATACGAGTCCATCGACTTGAAGGGATGAAAAGATTCTTACTTTCCATGGTACCACCCTTGTTCATGCTAGTCTTTCGACATAGCACCTCATTAGCGAATGGTTATTATCCTTTTTCACATTCGCTTGTTTTTGTAACGGGTGCGGGAACACCCGGTTACCCTTACTACACTCGTTCAGGGTAACACTCAGAGGCGAGTTCACTAAAAATGTTATTACTTACTCACACCAACCGTAAGCTCTCTGAAAATAATCATTTAAAGCTACTTATCCTCTTCGCCGTTTTAATTATTATATTTTCATAATACCGCCTGTATTAGCGGATGTTACTAATTTAGAATAACGTGCTAACCAACCAGTTTTTACTTTTGGTTCTGGTACAACGAAATTTTCTTTCCGTTTTTGCAGCTCGTTGTCGTTAACAAGTAATTCAATTGTTCGATTTGTTAAATCAACGCGAATTTTATCTCCGTTTTCAATAAAGGCAATTGGCCCACCTTCTGCAGCTTCTGGAGAAATATGTCCAATCGCAATTCCACGAGATGCGCCTGAAAAGCGTCCATCGGTAATAAGTGCTACTTTTGTCCCGAGCCCCCGACCAACAATCGCTGATGTTGGAGCTAGCATTTCTGGCATTCCTGGACCGCCTTTTGGTCCTTCGTAACGAATGACAACAACATGCCCTTCTTTTACTGTCCCGTTGTTAATTCCTTCAATTGCTTCATCTTGTGATTCAAAAACAATTGCTTCCCCTTCAAACACTTTAATAGAAGGATCTACTGCACCTACTTTAATCACGCCACCATCAGGAGCAATGTTACCGAAAAGAATAGACAATCCACCAACTGGGCTATATGGATTTTCTTTCCGACGAATTACTTGATCGTTCGTAATTTCTGCATCTTTAATGTTTTCACGAAGTGTTCTGCCTGTAATCGTAATACGATCAGGATGAATAGCTCTTGGTACACTTGCTAGTTCTTTTAAAATAGCACTAATACCACCAGCGTTATGCACATCTTGCATAGAATAGTCCGATGCTGGACTAATTTTCGCTAAATATGGCACGCGTTTTGCCACTTCGTTAATACGGGTTATGTCATAATCAATTTCCGCTTCGTTCGCAATGGCCAATGTGTGAAGAACGGTGTTTGTTGAACCACCCATCGCCATATCTAATGCAAAAGCATCATCAATTGTTTCTTCTGTAATAATATCGCGTGGTTTAATATCCTTTTTAATCAGTTCCATTAAGTGAGCGACTGCATTTTTAATCAGTTGATGTCGTTCTTCACTTGTGGCAACAATTGTTCCATTTCCTGGTAACGCCATTCCGAGTACTTCCATCAATGAGTTCATCGAGTTTGCTGTAAACATACCAGAACATGAGCCACATGTCGGACAAGCACTTTGTTCAATTTCTAGCAATTCTTCACGACTCATTTTTCCTGAAAGCATTGCGCCAACACCTTCAAATACAGAAGATAAAGAAAGAGCTTTTCCGTCTTTCGTACGCCCTGCCTCCATTGGACCACCAGAAACAAATACACTCGGAACGTTCGTACGAACAGATGCCATTAACATCCCTGGTGTAATTTTGTCACAGTTTGGAATATAAAATACACCATCAAACCAATGAGCGTTAATAACCGTTTCAGCAGTATCTGCAATTAACTCACGGCTTGGTAAAGAATAGCGCATTCCGATATGTCCCATGGCAATACCATCATCCACACCAATTGTATTAAATTCAAAAGGCACTCCACCCGCTTCACGAATCGCTTGTTTCACAACATCCGCAAATTCACGTAAATGAACATGACCGGGAATAATATCGATATATGAATTACAAACCCCGATAAATGGTTTGTCTAAATCTTCTGGTTTTACACCTGCAGCATATAGCAAGCTTCTGTGCGGAGCTCGATCGACTCCTTTTTTGATCATATCGCTACGCATCGTAACAACTCCTATACTTATTTATATACTTTAAATCCTTCTGCGACTACTCGTTTGCGGAATTCTTCTAATAATTGTTTGAATACTTTTCCTGGTTTTCCGTCTCCAATTTGACGACGGTCTACTTCGATTACTGGAATTAATTCAGCAGCTGTACCAGTTAAGAAAATTTCATCCGCAATATATACATCATGGCGTGTAAAAGGTTCTTCACGCATATCATATCCAAGTTCTTTTGCTACTTCGACAATTGCATTACGTGTAATGCCTTCTAAAGCACCTAAATAAGTCGGAGGAGTTAAAATAGTGTTTCCTTTAATAATGAAGATATTATCTCCAGAACCTTCTGTTACATATCCTTCATCATTTAAAATTAATCCTTCTGAAACACCTAATTGATGTGCTTCTAATTTTACTAAAATATTATTTAAATAGTTCAATGATTTCACTTTTGGACTAAGTACGTCTGGTCGATTACGTCTTGTTGCAACGGTTGCAATAGCAATTCCTTTATCGTATAACTCTGGTGGGAATAGAGCAAGCGGTTCAGCAATAACGACGACATTAGATACACTGCAATTATTTGGATCAAGCCCTAAATCTCCTGTTCCACGAGAAACGACGACACGAATATATGCGCTGTCCAATTTGTTTTTACGAATAGTTTCTGCGATAATTTCGTTAAACTCATCTTGTGTATGTGGAATGTTTAACATAATTGATTTTGCGGAATCATATAAACGTTGTGTATGTAATTCCAGGCGGAAAATATTACCGTTGTATACACGAATTCCTTCAAACACTCCGTCCCCATACAAAAAACCGTGGTCATAAACTGAAATTTTTGCGTTGTCTTTTGTGACAAATTCGCCGTTTAAGTAGATCAATTGCTCACTCATTTAATCATCTCCTATATATTGTAAAGCTACTTAAAAGACATCATAATATAACTTTCTTTGCGAAGTTTTTGTCACTCCTACAAAGGGATATTTAAATTCATCTCTCATCTAAATAAGGATGAATTTAAAATTTTCTTAAAATTATGAAGTTACTAATTTTTTATATATCATAAGATTAAAATGATATTTCGTCAACCGTTTTTTAGGATTATCTTCCTTCCTAAACGGGTAATAAACTTACCTGTATACGTTTACATCCTTATTCTATCAATATTTATTTTACTAGAAAAACTTTTTAAAGTTTTTTGACAATTTGCATTTTTAAAAAAACGTTTAAATGATGACTGGATATAATCCAAAAAACATCATTTTTTTGTTTCGTCATTATATAACCTAATTTAAAATTTTTACATAATGTTTTTTTAAAAAGTAAATGATGCTAGTTGCTACTTGTCCAAATCTTGATCAATAAAGAAATCTTCCATCAGCAGAAGTTTTCACACTTCCCCCTTACCTGTTTGCAGACCTTTTGAAGTGAGGGTCTTACTTCGCCCATTAATGAGGAATAAATTTCTTTTAACATCATTGACATTTAACATAACGGACACATATGATAGTTTGTTATTAGGAAAATTAAACATATAAACAACCGATTAATGGATATAAGGTGTTATCTCCAACAGCGTTTATTTCATGTGAAAATTTATCTATGTGGAAAGGAATGGTGTATAATGAGAGGTTTATTAGAATTAATATGAATTATATTGATATTTGGACTTTTAGGGGGCATTTTCTCTACCATTTTAAGCGTATTTTATCAATCAATTAGTGTAACTCAATTTGAATGGTTAGGTTTCTTAGGCATTTTGTTATTATTATTTGTCCTGTATCGAAACAGATGGCAATTTACTGGTTGGTACAATGGGGAAAGAAACGAAAAAGAAATGTTATCTCAAAAAACCGCTAAACTTTTAATTTTTTTCTCTATACTATTACTCCTTTCACCACCTTTGGTCGATTACTTTTTACGATAAAGAAACCTTCCATTCAGTGGTGATTTTCGCACTTCCTCCTCCCACCGTTGGTTGGATGCACGTATCCCACGTTTATCCAAAAAAGTGAAGATAGGCTTGGTCAACGACGAGGCTATAAATAATACGAAAAGCAGAAGAAGCACTTTGGAATTCTACAGTACTTTGATTTATAGTGAATGAAAGTCATTAGTCCATCTTATGAGGATCAAATAATTTGATTCCCCTCTTAATTATTTTCGGTGCTACCTTAACATTTTAATCAGGATTCTTGTTACCTGTTAATAAGTGATAAAACAACGTATTTCTCCTTGCAAAAATCGGCAAAAAAACGTATGATGTATTCGTAAAAAATTATTGAATGATTTCAAATACTAAAAAGAAAAGAGGGTTGTAGATGAGTGAAGTTTTGTTAAAACAAATATTGTCTGAAGTGCAAGGTTTAAAAACTGACGTACAAGGATTGAAGACGGAGCAACAAGAAATAAAAGCTGACTTGCAAGGATTGAAGACAGAGCAACAAGAAATAAAAGCACAAATGAATGGGCGATTCGATACGCTTGAAACGAAATTATCTTTTGTCCAAGAAGATGCGAAAGAAATAAAAAATACTGTTGGTAAATTAGAAAAAGAAGAACAGGAAAATGTAGTTGCTCTTTTGAAAAAAATTGAAAGTAATCAACAAATAATGAAAGAAGATCAGAATGAAATAAAAAATACTCTTAACACCGTTGTGTATACTCAAAATCGACATGAACAAATTTTAGCAACACTTTCGTTGAAATCTATTGAACATGAGTCAGAACTTAACTATTTAAAAAACATGAAATAAACTACCATACTTACAAACACCAAATTTTCTCTCCTCTTTACTAGAAAAATACTCACATCTTCTTTGTAAATAGACAAAAACTAATCATGTATCCAAATGAAATTTTCCTTCTTAGTAACATTCTCGTGATTCATTAATATGTATTCTTGTGTTACAGGAATCTATTTTATGGGCAAACTCGTTGCGATAGAATCATCTTTTTAAAGCAGTTAAAATGAGGATGCATTGAGTTTCTAATCTTCTTAAAGTATTTTCATAACCAATTGCACGTTCATCTCTTTCATCCCCATTTTGTTTTATTTTTTTGACGCTAAGTATTTCATTTCCTTTCATATCTGTCGAAATTTGATTTAATGATTGATATCCTAAATGTCTGATTTTTACTATTGTCACTTTCTTATTTAATAAATCTTTTATTTTTTCTACGGCATTATAAGCCTTTTCTCCGCTACAGATTATTAATCGATTAATATGGTTGAGCTCATTAGTCAAACGTTGTAAATTATCCGAAGCGTATATTTCACTTACTTTCGCTTCACTTCTTCCCGTTTCATTTTTATATTCTATTTGATCCCATGCGTTAGTAATCGTAATTGCTTCACGTGTAAATTCCAAATCACTTCTTTCATTTAATAGACCTAATAACAGTGCCAAATTTGTCCCTGTTTTACCTGCTGCTGGCTTACCCGCTCTTTGCTCTTCTTGACCTGGACAAGAAAAAACAATCGCTATTTCGTTTTTTGTTCCAGGTTCAAAGTGTGGTTTTACATCCATAAATTTTGAACATATTAAAGTAGATTTTACGTTGTTTTTGTTCACCAATTGATTCGTCAACCTTTCTTTCTATCGTATATTTCTTCTTACTAGTGTATGCTTTTGAAAAAGAAAAAAACAGGATTTCGAATTTTATCCACTTTTGACTCAGCTCATTATGTTTACACTTTTTTAGACATTATAATAACGGCTTTCTGCTCCGCGATTTATAAATATTGCTTAGAATAAGCAAACATTATGAAAAAAATCGCTATAAACCTTCATTGTAAAAGGTTTATAGCGATTTTTTTATCTTTCTAAAACGTCTGTAACGTCCCAGGAGAGATTCGAACTCCCGACCGACGGCTTAGAAGGCCGTTGCTCTATCCTGCTGAGCTACTGGGACATGGAGCGGGTGATGGGAATCGAACCCACGACATCAGCTTGGAAGGCTGAGGTTTTACCATTAAACTACACCCGCACTGTGACGACACTAATTAATATAAAATAATACCGGATTATTGTCAAGACTTTTTTGTGATTTACCTAATTCTCCATATGGAGAATTAGGTATGCACAGGATATTGCTGAAACATATCTGTTAACTCTCTTCCTTCTAGATCAAAAAATCGAACCGACATCTTTTGTTCTTCCCAATCCAAAATACAATATGTCTTCTCTACTCGAATACGTGGTTTTTTAATGCTGCCAGGGTTAATAAATAACACATCGTCAACTTTTTCAGTCATCGCTACATGTGTATGACCAAAACAGACGACTTTTGCTCCTACTTCTTCACTACGATATTTTAATGGCATTAACGTTGATTTTACTTGATAATGATGGCCATGGGTGACAAAAATTACCCCTAAAGGTGTTTCGATTTTTTCTTCCTTTGGAAAAGGTCCGAGATCACAATTTCCCTTCACTGCAACAAATGGTTGTAAGGAGTCGGGAAAAAGTTCAGAATCCCCACAATGGATCCATAATTCAACTTCATGTTGATGACGTTGGTAAATGGCTTTTATTTCTTGAACAAGTCCATGACTGTCACTTACAATTCCTATTTTCATTGAAAAGATTCCTCATCCCATACTTGTACTAATTTTTCTAATGCGTAATGGCGATGGCTAATTTTATTTTTTTCTTCTTTTGATAGCTGTGCCATCGTTTTTTGTTTTTCTGAAACGTAAAAAATCGGATCATAGCCAAAGCCTTCTGTCCCCATTTTTTCTCTTGTAATAACGCCTTCACATTCTCCGCGTACTGTAAATGGTTCTTTTCCAGGAACCGCACCTGCAAGAACACATACATATCGTGCAGTTCGTAAAGGATCTACCACGTCTTTTAAGTTTTGTAACACTTTTTGCAAATTAGCTTCGTCGTCTTTTTCTTCTCCCGCATACCGTGCAGAATAAACGCCTGGTTCTTTATTTAACGCATCTACTTCTAATCCTGAATCATCCGAAATAACGGGATATTGTAATTGTTCCATGACGCTTGTCGCCTTAATTAAAGCATTTTCTTCAAACGTTACACCCGTTTCTTCTGGTTCGATCACCTCAGGAAAGTCACGAAGCGATAATACTTCGTAACCAAGAGGTTGAAATAACGTTTCAAAGTCTTTTACTTTGCCTTGATTATTTGTTGCAATAATAATTTTATTCATTCGTATCTTCCTTTTTTGTATAAGCTGCAATTTTATTTGTAATGGATTCTCCTAAAACTTCTTGTTGCATCGCAATCAATTGGTTAATTCCATTTGACGCTAATTTTAACAATGTTTCTAATTGTGCATATGAAAACGTTGCTTCTTCTCCAGTACCTTGAATTTCAACAAATTCTCCTTGGCCAGTCATGACAACATTCATATCAACATCCGCACTAGAATCTTCTACATAACAAAGATCAACAATTTCTCCGTGTTCTTCCGTTACGCCGACGCTTGTTGCTGCTAAAAAGTCTTTTAATGGCCATTGTTCTAGCAATCCTTCTGTTGCTAATTTTTCCATCGCTAATGCTACTGCAACGAAAGCACCTGTAATAGAAGCCGTTCTTGTCCCACCATCCGCTTGAATCACATCACAATCAATCCATAATGTGCGTTCTCCTATTTTTTCTAAATCTACAACAGAGCGGAGTGCTCGTCCGATTAAACGTTGGATTTCCATCGTTCTCCCCATTACTTTTCCTTTAGACGATTCGCGAATATTTCGTTGTTCTGTTGCACGGGGTAACATAGCATATTCTGCAGTAACCCATCCTTTTCCTTCCCCGCGCATAAATGGGGGCACACGTTCTTCCACTGTAGCCGCACAAATCACTTTTGTATCTCCAACTGTTATTAAGACAGAACCTTCTGGATGTTTCAAATAATTTGTTTCTATATGTACAGGTCTAACCTCACTATTTCCTCTTCCATCCATTCTCATCATTAAAGCCTCCCTTTTTTCTTTTAGTATATCCTAAGAGGGTCACAAAAAAGAGGCAGTGTTCCTGCCTCTTTTCTTTCCTTCTTTTATTATACCAAAGATTTTTTAAAATGTACCGATGTTCACATTTTTCGGACGTGCCACTGGTTCTGTTAACAATTTTCCGGATGCTTGTTGCACTTGTGTTTGTCCATTTACTAAAATGGCAACTTTTTCAATCCCTTCTTGCTCCGTTAATGATAAAACGAGAGATTGAACAATTTCATCAGCAATTTTATTTTCTTTATTATTATTTAAAATAGCATCATTAAAATTTAACGTTACTACACCATTTTCATATTTCGGTTTTTCGACTAATTTTACTTCTTCTTTTAATGGTGTTAAAAGGCCAGATTGAACACTTGGGCCTTTTAACACCTCTTGAACTGTTGCTTCAATTGGATCTAGTTGTTCTTGGACTCTTCTAGTGACCGGGACAAAATATTGTGCATTTTCTTTTTTCGTTAAAAAGTAAACAATCACTGGATACGTTTGTGTCACATCATTAATGGACTCATTTTCAAAATTAATGCCTTCTAATCGAGATACCCCCTCATCTATTGGTGTATGATTCACTGGCATTTCTTTTAATTCATGTCCATTAATTTGAAGTTTTACTTTTTGAATTTGATCAAATTGCGTTAATGTGTACGTAATCGATTGTAAAATCCTTTCTTCTTCTTCCGCTTTATATTCTTTAAATTCTGGGGAAAAATCCACGACAATCGTATCTCCAACAAGGTTTACAGATAATACTTCCGTTCCAGCTGGTAATATTGCTTGAAACCCTTCTGGTAGCAATTCCGTTACAGGGCCATTTTTCACTAAATATTCTACTGATTGTTTCGCTACCGAAGTCGTATGCGGTACTTTTAAGACCGTTGGAACGAGCATTCCTTTCTCATCTAACAAATATAATTCACGAAGCACTGTTTTTTCTGTTTTTTCTTTGGTTTGTTCCGACTCTTTTGATTGTTCTTTATCTGAAAGTGTTGCTTCTTCATCTACAACTGTTACTTCTGGCGGCGGGTCAATCGTTTGTTGCGCTTTCCCACCCCCCCATTGACAACCTGCTAACCATACAACACAAGCACTTATCACCAGTAAGCGTTTCATTGTTCGAACCCTCCTTAGGCCTGTTTATCCATTTTTAAAAAGGATGTCCTATCTCTTATCGTATATATACGAGCCCTGCTTGTTTTTTAGCACAAAAAAAAGAAACTTTCTTATTCGAAAGTTTCTTATAACTGAATGGTTTTAATATATCGTATTGGTTGTTCAAACCAATCTTCAGCAATTTTACGAAACACGTCACTAGAACCTGTCGTATAAAAATGATGTTGGGGTTCTCGATTACCTGTATACAATAGATTACTTTCATATAAAATCGTACTTACTTCACGGGCAGTCTCATCCCCAGAAGAAATTAAAGAAATATGTTTTCCCATCACATTTTGAATGACTGATTTTAATAATGGATAATGGGTACAACCTAAGATCATCGTATCAATCGGTTTATCTTTTAATGGTTGTAACGTTTCTTCTACAATTTTTTTCGCTTTTTTATTCAAAAAATTTCCACTTTCAACTAGCGGAACAAAGGATGAACATGCCAAACTTTCCACCTGAATATCATCATGAATACTTTTTAAAGCGTGTTCATAGGCTTTACTGTTAATCGTTCCTTCTGTTCCGATTACAGCTACGTGATAATTATTCGTTTCTTTTAATGCTGTCCGTGCACCTGGGTGAATAACCCCAATGACAGGAATAGATAAACTTTCTTTTAATTCTTCTAACACTGCAGCCGTCGCAGTATTACACGCGATAACGAGCATTTTAATTTCTTGTTGTAATAAATAATCTGTCATTTCCCACGTAAATTGACGCACTTCTTCTTTAGAACGTGGACCGTATGGACAACGCAGAGTATCCCCTACATAATAGATTTGCTCTTTTGGTAGCTGTCGTAATATTTCTTTTACAACAGTTAGTCCTCCAACTCCTGAATCAATAACTCCAATAGGTTTATCCACTACAATCGCCTCATTCTTTCTTTTTAACAGTAGTCATCAATATATTGCTACTTTTCATAAAAAAAAGCAATAAGAATGTTCATTTTTGTAATTTTCAATCAAAAAAAAGCCAACAAAAATGTTGGCTTATACTTGTAATTCTCCTAGTCGAATCAGTTCTACAACTGCTTGTGCTCTCCCTTTTACGCCAAGTTTTTGAATAGTGTTAGAAATATGATTTCGAACCGTTTTTTCACTAATGAACAATTCCTCTGCTATTTCTCTTGTTGTTTTATCTTGGACGAGCAATTCAAAAACTTCACGTTCTCGCTTAGTCAGCAACGGCTTCATACGGTACTCGTGTCCTTTCAATGTCTGCTCCCTCCTTATCTTTTTCTTAAGTAGAGGGTTTATTTGAAAGGAATAAAGTTAGTTATCGTATCGTATGCATAAAAGAGCCTCTTGGTACCTTACAAAAACGAAGATAACTGATTTTTTATCGATTTGGGCCAAGAAAACGGTCGTTTTGTCTCTTTCGATAATTGAACTAATCGTCCCCTGGCGGTGAGAACAACTTCTCCTTTTTCGTTTTTGGCCATGTAATGAAGATCGACAGATGTCCGTCCAATATCCCCCACTTTACAATATACTGTAAGCTGATCATCAAAAAATACTTCCTGTAAATAATCACATTGCATGTCACGAACCACTAACATCGTTGGCATATTAAAGGAAAATAAGTTTATTTTTTTCAAAAACTCAATTCTCGCTTCTTCAAAGTAAACAAATACTTTTGTGTTATTAAGATGACCATATGCATCGGTATCAGAAAAGCGTACTTTAATTGGAATGGAAAAAGAAAATGATTGAACCCAACTCGAGAAATCATCTACATATGAAATAGTTGCCATCATCATTCCCCTTTCATCATTTTTGTCATATATCATTCTATGAATATCATATCTATTTTTCATGCAAAAAGACCTCTTCTGTTTAATCGAAGAGGTCTTTTCAAGACGATTATTATTTGTCGCTACCAAAGAAGTTTTTGAAGCCTTGTACAACTGTGTCACGGTTAATAGCTGCAATAGAAGTTGTTAAAGGAATACCTTTTGGACATACTTGAACGCAGTTTTGTGAGTTACCACAGTTTGTGACACCACCTTCACCCATAAGTGCTTCTAAACGTTCTGCTTTGTTCATTTCACCTGTTGGGTGAGTATTGAATAAACGAACTTGAGACACGGCTGCTGGTCCGATAAATTTTGTTTTATCGTTTACATTCGGACAAGCTTCTAAACAACAACCACAAGTCATACATTTAGAAAGTTCATACGCCCATTGACGTTTTGATTCTGCTAAACGTGGACCAGCTCCTAAATCGTATGTCCCGTCAATTGGAACCCATGCTTTTACGCGTTTTAGCGCATCAAACATACGACTACGATCAATCACTAAGTCGCGAACAACTGGGAATGTACTCATTGGTTCCAAACGAACTGGTTGTTCTAATTTGTCAACAAGTGCTGTACAGGCTTGACGTGGTTTTCCGTTAATGACCATCGAACAAGCACCACAAACTTCCTCAAGACAGTTCATTTCCCAAGAAATAGCTGAAGTTTCTTTGCCATCAGCAGTTACTGGATTACGACGAATTTCCATTAATGCAGAGATAACGTTCATACCTGGACGATAAGGTACTGCAAATTCTTCTGTGTACGGAGCAGAATTAGGATCTTTTTGACGTTTTACAATAAAACGAACTGTTTTTGTTTCACTCATTATTTTTCACCCCCAACTTGCTCTTCTTTGAAGTGTTGTATTGTTTGTTTATCTTTATCTTTTTTAGATTTCGTATAGTCACGTTTACGAGGTTTAATCATAGATGTATCTACATCTTCGTAAGTGATTTCTGGAGCTGTCATTTTACCTGTATACGTCGCAATTGTTGATTTTAAGAATTTTTCATCATTACGATCTGGGAATTCAGGTTTATAATGTGCCCCACGACTTTCATCACGATTTAAAGCACCTAATGTGATAACACGAGCTAATTGGAACATATTCCATAATTGACGTGTAAATGAAGCAGCTTGGTTACTCCATTTTGCTGTATCATGGATGTTAATGTTTTGATAACGTTCCATTAATTCCACGATTTTGTCGTCTGTTTCTTTTAATTTATCGTTGTGGCGAACAACTGTAACGTTTGCTGTCATCCATTCACCAAGTTCTTTGTGAAGAACGTATGCATTTTCGTTACCTTTATCCATACCCATAATGTCATCATATTTCGTTTGTTGTTCTTTTACTGCAGCATCGAAAACAGAAGATTTTACTTCATCAGAAGAGTTATCTAATCCACTAATATATTCAACTGCATTTGGACCAGCAACCATTCCACCAAAGATTGCAGAAAGTAAAGAGTTAGCACCTAAACGGTTTGCACCGTGGTATTGGTACTCACATTCACCTGCAGCAAATAAACCAGGAATGTTTGTTTGTTGATTAAAGTCTACCCACATACCACCCATTGAGTAGTGAACAGCTGGGAAGATTTTCATTGGTACTTTACGTGGATCGTCACCTACGAATTTTTCATAAATTTCGATAATACCACCAAGTTTAACATCTAATTCATGTGGATCTTTATGAGAAAGATCTAAGTAAACCATATTTTCACCGTTAATACCTAATTTTTGATTTACACACACGTCAAAGATTTCACGTGTTGCAATATCACGAGGTACTAAGTTGCCGTATGCTGGATATTTCTCTTCCAAGAAATACCAAGGTTTACCATCTTTGTATGTCCATAAACGTCCACCTTCCCCACGAGCAGATTCACTCATAAGACGTAATTTGTCGTCCCCTGGAATTGCTGTTGGGTGAATTTGGATGAATTCTCCGTTAGCATATTTCACACCTTGTTGATAAAGTGCACTTGCTGCTGTACCTGTATTGATTACAGAGTTTGTTGATTTACCAAAGATGATACCAGGACCACCAGTAGCCATAATAACAGCATCTGCATCAAAAGCACGAATTTCCATTGTTTTAAGATTTTGCGCAACAATTCCTTTACATACACCTTCTTCATCAACGACAGCTTGAAGAAATTCCCATCCTTCGTATTTTGTTACGAGGCCAGCTGCTTCGTGACGACGAACTTGTTCATCTAATGCATATAATAATTGTTGCCCTGTTGTTGCACCCGCAAAAGCTGTACGGTGATATTCTGTTCCTCCGAAACGACGGAAGTCTAATAAACCTTCAGGTGTACGGTTGAACATAACTCCCATCCGGTCCATTAAGTGAATAATACCTGGTGCTGCTTCAGCCATTGCTTTAACAGGAGGTTGGTTTGCTAAAAAGTCTCCGCCATATACTGTATCGTCAAAGTGAATCCACGGTGAGTCACCTTCACCTTTTGTGTTTACGGCACCGTTAATTCCACCTTGCGCACAAACGGAGTGAGAACGTTTCACCGGTACGAGTGAAAATAATTCAACTGGAACACCAGCTTCTGCTGCTTTAATCGTTGACATTAATCCTGCAAGACCACCGCCGACGACGATTAATTTACCTTTACCCATTTATTAACTCACTCCTTACATATTTGCTAATTCTGGATTTGTGAATGCAAAGATTGCACGAAGTGCAACGATTGATAATAACACAAAAATACCCATTGTCACATAAGTGTTGATTTTTTGCGAACGAGGTGTGATTGTAATTCCCCAACTTACACAGAATGACCATAAGCCATTTGCTAAGTGGAATACTGCTGAAAGTACACCTATTATGTAAAACGCAAGCATACCTCCATTTGCAAGAATTTCCGCCATCATGTTGAAATCAACTGTTGCCCCCATTGCTGCTGCGATACGAGTTTGCCATACGTGCCATGCAAGGAATATTAAAGTAAATACACCTGTTACACGTTGTAATAGGAATGCCCAGTTGCGGAAATATCCGAAACGATTTGTGTTTGGTTTAGCTTGGAATGCATAATAAAGACCATAAACCGCATGGTATAAAAGAGGTAAAAAGATAATAAAAATTTCTAAGAAATAGCGAAATGGTAAATTCGCCATAAAGTTTGCAGCGTTATTAAAAGATTCTGCCCCATTCGTCGCAAAGTGGTTCACAACTAAATGTTGAGTAACGAATACGGAAACAGGAATAACGCCTAATAGTGAGTGAAGCTTACGATTAAAAAATTCTGGATTACCTGCCATTACGTTTTTGCCCCCCTTAAAGACTTTTAAATTTTTTTTGACTAGATTGATGGATGATGCTTTGTTACACTTCGGTTAACAGCTAGAGCATTTCCAACCCCTCATCGCAAATAACTCCATTCATTGGAATCTTGGATGACACTTTCGAGCATTAAAACCATCCATAAAAATTGTGACAATTTCATTTTACTCTCAAGATGGTATAACGTCAAGAAAACGCGTTCATTAATACGTCAAAATTTTATTTTTTTACATCCCCCATCATAAACAGAATATTTTTGTTTTTTTTGGTGGGTATGGAGAAACACTTTTCACTTTTCTAATCTTTATGAGTATTCGCTAAAACTGTATAATCATACATTTTTACACCTTCATTGTTCAAAAAAAGAAAGAAAGTAATTTTTTCTTTTCTTCATTTATCGGTATAATAAAATCCAGAAGGAAGTGAGGAGAAATGAAAAAACTGATAACTTGGGATGAGTGGAAAGAAGCATATGATTCACAAAGCATCAATTCATTTGGCTATGATATGTTAAAGGAAGTACTACTTAATGATATTTTAGGTAAAGAGGAAGATTTTATTCTTTATTTAGCAGGGCGACATTTAGCACGAAAGTTCCCTTGCACGTCGATAGAAGAATTGGAAGAAATGTGCCACTGGTTCGGGTTTGGTTCTTTGATCATTGAAAAAGAAAAGAAGAATGGCATGTGGTTAAAACTTACTTCTACTGAAATAGAAAAAAGATTGCAGGTGTTTACGAAACCTTCCTTCCAATTAGAAGCAGGATTTATCGCAGAACAAATTCAACATTTTAAACGATGTATAACAGAAGCAACCGAAGAAAAGCGAAAAAAAGATGCTGTCTTTTTCTTTGTTCAATGGGATCCATCCGATTCCATTGAAGACGCTTAATAAATATACATATTTACCCTTTTTTGAACTTATCGTATTTTTTTAAAGTACGATAAGTTTCTTTTGTTAACTTAAATATTATTAATGTTGACATATTTTACTTTCTCTTTTATTGTTAACTAACAAGGCATTTTTGTTAACAATTATTAAAGGGGGACTTATAAATGACTCAATGGACACAATTAGCAGAAGAAGTTATCGGTGGTAAAAGAATTTCAGATGAAGAAGCAATGGCCATTTTAACTAGTGATGATAAAGAATTATTAGCTTTAATAGACGGAGCATACAAAATTCGTCATCACTATTTTGGAAACCGTGTACGTTTAAATAAAATCATTAATGCAAAATCTGGTATGTGCCCAGAAAACTGTGGATACTGTTCACAATCCTCTATTGCCAACACAGGTGTGGAAAAATATAGTTTCGTGAACAAAGAAACTATTTTAGAAGGGGCAAAACGTGCAAACGATCAAAAAATCGGTACATACTGTATCGTAGCAAGTGGACGTGGCCCAAGTGAAAAAGAAATCGATAATGTAGTGGAAGCGGTAAAAGAAATTAAAGATAAATACAATTTAACTGTATGTGCGTGTTTAGGTTTATTAAACGAAAACCAAGCAACACGTTTAAAAGAAGCTGGTGTAGACCGTTACAACCACAACTTAAATACATCTGAAAATCATCACGAAGAAATTACAACATCTCATACATACCAAGATCGTGTAAACACAGTAAACGTTGCAAAAGAAGCTGGAATTTCGCCATGTTCTGGTGTAATCGTAGGGATGAAAGAAACAAAAGAAGATGTGGTGAAAATGGCACGTGAGCTTCATGCATTAGATGCTGACTCTATCCCAGTAAACTTCTTAAACGCAATTGATGGTACACCTTTAGAAGGAACAAAAGAATTAGATCCGCGTTATTGCCTGAAAGTACTTTCTTTATTCCGTTTTATTAACCCAACAAAAGAAATCCGTATTTCAGGTGGACGTGAAGTGAACTTAGGAACATTACAACCACTTGGTTTATACATAGCAACCTCTATCTTTGTTGGTGACTACTTAACAACAGAAGGGCAAATGGCTTCAAGTGACTTCCAAATGTTAAAAGATTTAGGATTTGAAATTGATTTTGCTGATGAAGCTGTTGCTATTTAATAATCAAATGAAGAGCCACCGTTTTCTAATATTAGAAAACGGTGGCTCTGTTATAGTTAGAATTCTACTTCTTTATCTTCTATATTTAATTCAAAGGAGTCATGTAAAATATCAACGGCACGAATCATATCTTCTCTTGGAATAACAGTAGATATTTTGATTTCTGACGTACTAATCATTTTAATCCTAATTTTTTCATCTGACAGTGCTTGAAACATTTTAGCTGCTACACCAGGATAAAATATCATTCCTGATCCCACAATCGATACTTTCGCTAATTCATTTTCTACTTCGATACTACTATACTGCAACTCTTCCTTCTGTTTAGATAAGATTTTTTCTACTTTTTCTACATCTTTTGAATCAATTGAAAAAGAAATGATAGAGTGATCTAATTCATATGTATTTTGAATAATAATATCGACGTTTATTCCATTATCCGCTAACGTAGAAAACACACCAGCGACATTTAATTTTTTTTGTTTTTTCCCTTCTAGCGTTATTTTTGTTACGTTATCGATAAAGGTAATACTTCTTACGAGTAAATTTTGTTCCAATGAACATTCCTCCCCAACCATCGTTCCTGGCATTTGTTTAAAAAGAGAGCGAATTTCCACATTAACATTATATTGCTTAGCAAATTCAATAGCACGAGGATGAATAAGCGACGTTTCACTTAGCTCTAATAATTCATCATACGTCACATATGGCAATTTTTGTGCCTTTTGAACCCACTGTTTAGGAGCAGAAAAAAGCCCTTCTTCCTTGGAGAAATATTCGCATTTTTCCGCACGTAAACTGGCAGCTAAGGCGACAGCTGTCGTATCTGCTCCGCCTTCTCCTAATGTGGAAATATCTAATTCTCCAGTCATTCCTTGATTGGCCGCAATAACGACCATTTTTCCTTTTTTTAACCAATCTTTTAGATGATTCGTTTTTAACGCTAATAATCTGGCCTGCGAAAATGTATGATCTGTTTCAATTCCCGCTTGCCATCCAGTAAAAGCAATTGAATCATGGCCTTTTTCACATAAATAAGAAGCTAAACGAGCTGCTTCTATTTGTGCTCCACTTGCAGAAAGCATGTCACCTTCTCTTCCTGTAAAACGCGAAACGGGTGCTGTCATTTTTTTTAGATACGTTTGATTTGCTGCGCTCATTTCTACCACGGCAACAACACTCTTTTTTTGTCTAGTTGCTTGTATCATTTTATCCGCCACTTGTTCTAAATGATTCATTGCAAATTGATTAAAATTTTGAACGATAATTTGCATACAGACACCTCAACTATTTTCTAAATGTTCTTTAATCGTCAGCGCTACTTTTTCTGGTATATAGGCTTCTTGAATTTCCTTCACAGATGCTTCTTTTATTTTTTTTATAGAACCGAAATGTTTTAACAATGCTTTTTTACGTTTTTCCCCAACACCAGGGATATCATCGAGCACCGATTTAATCATTGTTTTGTCACGCAATTGACGATGGAACGTAATTGCAAAACGATGTACTTCATCTTGTATTCGTTGCAATAAATAAAATTCATTACTTTTATGATCCAACTCCATTAACACTGGCGGATCACCTATCCAAAGCTGACTCGTGCGATGTTTATCGTCCTTAGAAAGCCCGCAAATCGGAATAAAACATCCTAATTCGTTTTGTAGTATATCTTTTGCTGCATCAATTTGCCCTTTCCCACCATCAATAATCAATAAATCTGGCAGAGGTAGCCCTTCTTTTAACACTCGCGTATACCGCCGTCGAATTACTTCTCTCATGGATTCGTAATCATCGGGCCCGTTTACCGTTTTAATTTTATATTTCCGATATTCTTTTTTGGCTGGTTTTCCATCAATAAAAACAACCATTGCACTTACAGCGTCTGTCCCTTGAATATTAGAATTATCAAAAGCCTCAATACGATACGGTGTAGCAATATTTAAAATAACTCCTAACTTTTCAACTGCACCGATTGTCCGTTCTTCATCACGAGCAATAAGGGCAAATTTTTCACCTAATGCTATCTTTGCATTTTTTGTTGCTAATTTTACTAAGTCTTTTTTTAACCCTCGTTGTGGTTGAAAAATTTTTATTTGCAATAATTGCATTAATACGGCTATATCTATTTGACTCGGAAGCAATATTTCTTTCGGGAATGGATGATTTTTTTGCAAATAAAAATGGACGACATACGTTAAAAATTCTTCTTCTGCTGTTTGATAAAAAGGAAACATCGAAACTTCCCGTTCAATCAATTTTCCTTGTCGAACGAAAAATACTTGGACACACATCCAACCTTTATCATAAGAAAATCCGAATACGTCCCGGTCTACTAAATCAGCATTCGTAATCTTTTGTTTTTCCATGACTGCTTCAATACTAAAAATTTGATCGCGATATTCTTTTGCTCGTTCATATTCTAAATTAGTTGCTGCCTCCGTCATTTTTTCTTGAAGATGCTTTTTTATATCTTGATGGCCACCATTTAAAAATCGGCTAATTTCGTGAATAATTTGATCATTTTCTTCTTTTTGCACATCGTTCACACAAGGGGCTAAACATTGTCCCATATGATAATATAAACAAATTCTAGTAGGGATTTTGGAACATTTACGTAATGGATATAAACGGTCTAACAACTTTTTCGTTTCATTCGCCGCCATCACATTGGGATAAGGGCCAAAATACTTTCCACCATCTTTTTTCACTTTTCGCGTAATAACTAAACGTGGCTGTTTTTCATTCGTAATTTTAATATATGGATACGATTTATCATCTTTTAACAAAATGTTGTATTTTGGATCGTGCTTTTGAATTAAGTTTATTTCTAATAAGTATGCCTCTACATCCGAAGAAGTAATAATATATTCAAAGTCAACAATTTGACTTACGAGTTGTTGGGTTTTGCCATCATGACTTCCTGTAAAATAAGAGCGGACGCGATTTCGTAAATTTTTTGCTTTTCCAACATAAATAATCGTACCATGCACATTTTTCATTAAGTAACATCCTGGTTGCTCTGGTAATAAAGACAGTTTATGTGTTAATTGATCATTCATCATACTTCGTGCCCTCCTCTCTTTACATTTTATCATGTATTTCCGAGGAAATAAAAAAAAGGAGTCTGATTTCTCAGACTACCTCTTTTTTCATTATTGATGTTTTTTAAGTAATGCTGCTAATGATTCTTTAGGTTGGAAACCTACAGTTTTGTCAACCATTTCACCGTTTTTGAATACTACAAGTGTTGGGATACTCATAATACCAAATTGAGCTGCAGTTCCTTGGTTTTGGTCTACATCTACTTTTACGATTTTTGCGCTTCCTGCTAAGTCTTTGTCTAACTCTTCTAATACAGGAGCAATCATTTTACAAGGTCCGCACCAAGTTGCCCAAAAATCAACTAGTACTAACCCTTCTTTAATTTCGTTTTGGAATGTTGCGTCTGTCGCATGTACAATTGCCATTAATTTCTCCTCCTTATCAATACTTACATTTGCATTATACCACCATAGGTACTCGTTTTCTAGCCTTTTGCCTACACGTATTGTACCCTTTTTTATTCTGATTAAACAACCTTTTAAAAAAGGCCTAATTCATACACTCATTTCGCAATAAAACGATAGTCCTTGATGTGAAACTGTATTGTCTCCATCACTTGACAAGGGGCTTCTCCGTAAAATAACATCGCCATTTTTTCGCCATTTACATCACAGATTAGTTCCGAATACTCTCCCTCAAATGATGAATGAGTAACGATTCCTTGAAATGCACCATCATTTGATACCGTAAATCCATCGCGTGGAATGACGATAAATCCATCCGTTTTTTCTGTTACTTTTTTTACCGGTAATACCCCGATGGTACTTTCAATTTGATTAAATCCTTGTTTTGCACGTAATACATTTGCCCTAGTTAAAAATTTTGCAACAAAATTTGTTTCTGGATATCGATAAATATGTTGCGGTGTCCCGATTTGTTCAATCTTTCCTTCGTTCATAATAATAATCCGATCTGCAATCGCTAGGGCATCTTTTTGGTCATGCGTGACGAAAATAGTCGTAATATTTGCTTGTTTTAAAATTCGCTTCACTTCTAGGCGCATCGTATATTTTAATTCTTCATCTAAATTACTAAAAGGCTCATCCATTAATAAAATAGACGGAGAAGGAGCAAGCGCTCGAGCTAACGCTACACGTTGCTGCTGTCCCCCCGATAACTCATGGGGATACCTTTTTTCAAATCCTTCCAAAGCAACAAACGACAATACATTTTCTAAAATCTCTTGTTTATTTTTCTTTTTTTGCACACCAAATAAAATATTTTGTTCGACGTTTAAATGCGGAAATAATGCATATTCTTGAAAGACCATCCCAACGTTTCGTTTATGTGCTGGAATAGTATCTACCTTTTTTTGATCAAAATAAATAGATCCATCTGATTGCATCGTAAGCCCAGCAATCATACGCAAGGTTGTTGTTTTTCCGCATCCACTCGGTCCAAGCAGGGCAACAATTTCCCCTTCTTGAACCGAAAAATCAATCCCATTTACAGACGGCACATGATTATATGTTTTAGTTAATTGTTCTATCTGAATAGCTGTCACTTTTTGTCCCCCTATTCCTTTTCAAGCATATATTTTAACGGTAAAGCCGCCACTAAAATAATGACTAATGCACTTGGAGCAGCTACATCATAAAAGCCTTCACTCGTTTCAATCCAGACACGGACGGCTAGTGTATCAAACCCTGCTGGTCTTAATAACAACGTAGCAGGCAACTCTTTCATCACACTTACAAATACTAATGATCCACCTGCTAAAATACCTGGAATCATATTTTTTAGCACAACACCCATCATTGTTTGAAAAGGTGTTCTTCCGAGCAATTGGGCCGCTTCATCTAATGAAGGTGGCAATTGCGAAATACTTGCATCTAGTGTTTGAATATTTTGTGGTAAAAAACGAATGACATATGCGACGACAAGGGGAACGAGCGTACCGTATAACCATGGTACATATTGAATGAATACAAAAATGACACCTAATGCAACAATCACACCTGGTAACGCATACCCCGTGTAGCTAATGACATTCACCATTTTTCCAATTGCATTCGGATAGCGACTTTTCACATACACTAATGGAAATGCTAAAAGAATACAAAGTATCATCGCTATAAACGAAACCGTAAAACTATTCCATGCATATTGAGAAAAATGAATATCTATTTTCCCATTTTGGAATGCTTCATACGTCCAATACAACAACGTAAAAATAGGTGCTACCGTATACAAAAGAAAAATAAATGACGTAAAACCAAATGCAATCCATTTTCCTGTTCCTAACATCAGTCGACTATTTCCTTTACTTCCTTTGCCAATTTGATAAAATTTCATTTTTCGTTTAATCGCCACTTGCAAAACTAATAAAAGTACTGTGGCAACAATTAAAATCACACTTAAAATGGCAGCGCTATATCGATCAAAACTTCCCATTTGAAAATAAATCGCTTGTGCAAAGGTTGGATAACGTAACATTGCAACTGCTCCAAAATCACTAATAACATACAAAGCAACTAACAATCCACCTGCACTTATGGCAGGAAGCAACAGTGGTAATGTAATTTTGAAAAACACTTGCACTTTGGTAAGCCCTGCAATAATACCGACTTCCTCTAAACTTCGATTCATTTTCTTTAAGAGAGCACTCACAACAAAATAAACATATGGATATGTAAATCCTGTTAAGACAAAGACAGTCCCCCAAAAAGAATAAATATCGAATATATTACTTTCCATTAATCCACCTGGACCAATTAATGTAATATAAGCCATTGCCCCCACATAAGGAGGGATTACAATAGGAAGAGAAACGGCTATATTCCAAAATCGATGCATTGGTAAATTCGTTCGCCAAACGAAAAAGGCAAGACTTACCCCGATACAGATAGCTAAAATGGTAACAACAGCTGTTAAGGTAAATGTTTTTTCTAGTAAAAACGGAATTTTTCCATCCCATAATAACTTCCATCTAGATGGTTCCGCTTGAATTGCACGTACAAAAACATATACAAACGGAATCATCATAATTAGCCCAGTAATAACAACAAGGGATGATAAAACCATCCCTTGTCGTTTATAATGCTGTTTTTTCATCATTGTTGTACTTCTAGTGGTAAACCAGATTTTTCAATGATTTGTTTTGCGTCGTTCCATACCGGGCCGATGTCACGTAATGGCATTTTCATTGTTTGATATTCTGAAATTGGTTTTGCTTCTTTTACAGTTGGTACATTTGGATTTAATGGTACTTCTTTTGTAACCGAAGTAAATTGTTCTAAGTTTTTATCTTCTAAAATGTAACGAATAAATTCTGCTGCATTTGCTTCATTTTTCGCCCCTTTAATGAATCCAATTCCTGCTGCATTTACGAAAGCACCGATTCCGTCTTTTCCTTGGTCTGGATAGAAGAATCCAATTTTTTCATCACCTTCTGCAACCGCACTATGGTAATAGTAGTTATTCACTAAACCAAAATCAAATTCTCCGTTAGATACTGCCTGTACGATATCTGTATGGCCTTTCGTAATTGCACCTGCATTTTTGCTTGTCGTTTGTAACCATTTTTCCGTTTTGTCTTCTCCCCATTCTTCGCTAAGAGCTGCAATATGAGCAATCATCGAACCATTTCCACCACGAGTAATAGCATAGTTACCTTTATATTTTTCATCTATTAATTGTTCCATTGTTTGTGGTAAATCTTTTTCTTGAATTTTTTCTTTATTATAAACAAATCCACGAGTACGAGCTGATAATCCTACCCAAGAACCATCTTCTGCACGATACTTCTCATCAATTACTTTTAACGCTTTATCATCATTACCTTGTAATACACCTTCTAGGCGTAAGTATTCTAATGCTCCTGTATCATTTGAAATAAATAAATCCGCTTGTGGATTCGCTTTTTCTTCCATTAAACGATTCACAAATGTTTCATCCCCAGCAAGTAACTTTAATTCAATTCCTTGCTCTTTCGCAAATTTCTCTAAAATAGGAAGAACAAATTCTTCCTTACGAGTTGTATACACAACAAGTTCCTCTGTTTTTTCTGTCTTTTTACTTTCCACTTTTGATGTTGTTTTTTCGTTTGACTCATTTGCTGTATTACACGCAGCTAATGATAAAACGAGAACGAAAATCAATAACATTGAAAAAGACCTCTTAATATTCATTATATTACCCCTCCATTTATAACTATCCAAATAAGTATAATGATAATTTAATATAAATGAAAATGATTGTCAATATTAATAGTGAAATAAATGAAAATAAAAATCATTATTATAAAAGTACGGAGAGCATTCGGTCACCGACAGAGTAATAAGATGAACGACGCAAGAGACGCTCTTTGCCTCTGGAGATGGGCGGCTTATTACGGCAGTCGGTTGCGCTCGGAGCTGGATTATACAAAAGTGTGGAAGGAAAAAATACTTTCAAGACTTCTTACTCTTGTTTTCTAGCAAACAAAAAAGCAACTCTTATTATAAGAGTTGCTTTTGTACAATTATTTACCTAATAATTGTTTGATTTCTTGTGTTAATAATGGTACGACTTCAAAAAGGTCACCAACGATACCGTAGTCTGCTACATTAAAGATTTCCGCTTCTGGATCTTTATTAATAGCTACGATAATTTTAGAGTTAGACATACCAGCTAAGTGTTGGATTGCTCCAGAAATACCACAAGCGATGTAAAGATCAGGTGTTACCACTTTACCTGTTTGACCGATTTGTAATGAATAATCACAATATTCAGCGTCACAAGCACCACGAGAAGCACCTACAGCTCCACCTAGTAAGTTAGCAAGCTCTTTTAAAGGTTCAAAGCCTTCTTCGCTTTTCACCCCACGGCCACCTGCAACGACTACTTTTGCTTCTGAAAGGTCCACACCTTCTGTTGTTTTACGAACAACTTCTTTTACGATTGTGCGAAGGTCTTTAATTTCAGCTGAAAATGCTGTTACATCACCAGAACGTGATTCGTCTTTTTCAAGTGGCGTAATGTTGTTTGGACGAATTGTAATCATTACAACGCCATCTTCAACAGATTTTTTCTCAAACGCTTTACCAGAATAGATTGGACGAACAAATGTTGTTGCGTCTTCAATTTCTGTTACATCTGAAATAAGACCCACTTCTAATTTAGCTGCAAGACGAGGAGAGATATCTTTCCCGATTGCTGTATGACCAAAAACAATTCCTTCTGCATCTTCTTCTTCCATTACTTGTAATAATGCTTGTATATAAGCATCTGTTGTATAATTTTTTAACGCTGCATCTTCTACCACAATGGCACGGTCTGCACCGTAAGCAATCATTTCATTTGCATAAGCATTAACACTTTCACCAAGTATTACTGCTATCACTTCACCACCGTCAGCGATTGTTTTTCCTGCTGCTACAGCTTCAAAAGATACGTTTCTTAATGCACCGTCACGTGCTTCGCCGATTACTAATACTTTTTTAGACATGTGTTTTTCCTCCCTTTGCGTAAAAAGTTAGATGACTTTTGCTTCTGTATGTAAAAGATTTACAAGTTCTTTTACTTGATCTGAAATTTCACCTTCTAAAACTTTTCCAGCTTCTTTTTGTTTTGGTAAGAAAATTTCAACTGTTTCTGTTTTTGCTTCTACGTCATCTTCATCAAGATCTAAATCATCGAGTTCTAATTCCTCAAGAGGTTTTTTCTTCGCTTTCATAATTCCTGGTAAAGATGGGTAACGTGGTTCATTTAACCCTTGTTGAGCTGTTACTAAAACAGGAAAAGAAACTTCTACTACTTCTTTATCCCCTTCCACGTCACGCTCAATTGTTGCTGTATCGCCATCAACTTCAATATTCGTAATGGTTGTTACTTGAGGAATGTTTAAAAGTTCCGCTACACGTGGACCAACTTGACCAGATCCACCGTCAATTGCAACGTTACCACCGATAATTAAATCGTATTCTTGGTCTTCTAAATATTTTGCAATAATTTTAGATGTTGTATATTGATCGATATCATCTAAATCATCTTCTACATTGATTAATACTGCTTTATCAGCACCCATTGCAAGCGCTGTGCGTAATTCTTTTTCTGCTTCTTCAGTACCAATTGTCACGACTGTTACTTCCCCGCCGTGTTCGTCGCGAAGTTGAATTGCCTCTTCTACCGCATACTCATCGTATGGGTTAATGATAAATTCAGCACCATCTTCTTGAATTTGACCTTGATTAATGACAATTTTTTCTTCTGTATCAAATGTTCTTTTAAGAAGTACGAAAATGTTCATGAAAGTCCCTCCTTAGATTGTTACCTTAACGGTCTTGGAAATTAGGTTTACGTTTTTCAATAAAAGCGTTGATGCCTTCTTTTGTATCTTCAGACATAAAGATACGGCCAAAAAGGTCTGCTTCTTTTGCAACTCCTTCTTGGAATTTAATATCTTTCACATATGATAAACTCTCAAGAGCATAACCAATTGCGATTGCGCTTTTGTTTGCAATTTTTTCAGCTAGCTCTTTTGCACCTTCTAACAATTGTTCTTCAACCTCATAACAACGAAGCGCAAGGCCACATCGAACAGCTTCTTCCCCTGTAATCGGTTCACTCGTTAGCATCATTTCTGCTGCTTTTTGATAACCAACATAACGTGCCAAACGTTGCGTCCCACCAAATCCTGGAATCAGACCGAGCGTTAGCTCAGGTAAGCCCAATTTTGTTTTCTTTGCAACAAGACGAATGTGACAACTCATTGCAAGCTCTAATCCACCACCTAGGGCAGCACCATGAATCGCAGCAATGACAGGTTTCTTTAAGCCCTCAATACGTTCAAAAACACGTTGGCCGTATGATGACATACTTGAACCTTGGTCAATTGTTTGAACTTGTGTAAACTCTTTAATGTCTGCTCCTGCTGAGAAAAAACGACCTTCTCCATGTAAAATTACTACTTTTACGTCAGCATCGTTTTCAATTTTGTCAACTACTTCATTTAGTTCTTTTAGAAGCTCAGTCGCTAAAGCATTTGCTGGCGGACGATTAATAGACACAGTTGCAATACGATTTTCAACCTTATAGTTTAGTAAATTCATCTTCTCCACCCCTTTTGTTATGTATTTCTCTTGATGTTTCTCATGATGTTTGTTTATGGCAAAACCCATTCAACAGTAACTGAAGAACAGGTTCGGCTAGCTCAGTTAGATTATATTTAAAGTCTTTGATGACCCAATTAGTAACTATTTCATCTATTGTACCAAAGATCATTTGACGTGCCACTTTTACATTCAAATCTGGAACAAATAATTTCTGTTGTATTCCTTCTTCTAAAATGTCATCAATAAGCTTTAAATATGGATGTAATACAGTATTAATTTTCATGCGCAACTCTTTGTTTGTTTGTCTTAACTCTAGTTGTGTAAGAAGCGCTAAATCATAATTATCTTGCAATTGCGAAAAATGAAGAGAGATTAACAATAATAATTTCTCTTTCGCTGTTTGCTTTTCCTCTATTTTTTCTTTAATTTTTTTTATAAATAACCCCATCTTTTCATGAAAGACAGAAATTAATATATCTTCTTTGTTTTTAAAATACAAGTAAATCGTTCCATCTGCAACCCCTGCTTCTCGAGCAATCTTTGCAACTTGTGCTTGATGATAACCATTATGTGCGATAACTTTTACCGCTGCATCAATAATCTTCTGATGTTTAATTCCCTTTTTTTTCAACGTTAAAACTCCTTTTCTCAAAAAAAGTGATGCAAAAATTAGAATACTGAATGAGTACTCATTCAGTATTCTAAAAGATATAAAAAGAAAAGTCAAACGTCTTTATTTTTTATTCCCAGAATTATTTTCTTGAAACTTTCTTTTTTCTTCTTCCACTAAAGCCCTGCGTAAAATTTTCCCTACCATCGTTTTCGGAAGAGACGTACGGAATTCATAGACATGGGGCACTTTATAAGCAGCTAGTTGTTTTCGGCAATATGCATCAAACTCTTCAATCGTTGCTTCTACCCCTTCTTTCAAAACAAGATAGGCTTTTACCGTCTCCCCGCGATAAGGGTCTGGAATACCAACGACAACTGCTTCTTTAATAAGCGGATGTTCATACAGTACTTCTTCAATTTCTCGTGGATAAATATTATATCCACCGGCAATAACCATATCTTTTTTTCGATCAACTAAATAAAAGTATCCTTCTTCATCCATATATGCTAAATCACCTGTATATAACCAACCATCTTGCAACGTCATTTCCGTTTCTTCTTGTCTTCCCCAATATCCTTTCATTACTTGCGGACCTTTCACTAGTAGTTCACCAATTTCATTCACTTCTGCTTCTTCATTCCGACCAACTTTTATAATTTTTGCATCTGTACCCGGCCATGGAATCCCAATACTTCCTTTCACTCGGTTGCCCCAAACTAAATTTGCATGGGTAACTGGTGATGCTTCTGTTAATCCATATCCTTCTACCAACCGTCCATTTGTTAACTGTTCAAATTGTTCTTGCACTTCTACAGGAAGCGGAGCGGAACCACTAATGCACGCATTAATGGAAGACAAATCATAATTTGTAATAGAAGGATGATTGAGTAAACTAATATACATCGTTGGTGCCCCTGGAAACAATGTCGGTTTTTGTTTTTCAATCGTTTTCAATACTTCTTCTATCTCAAAACGAGGTAAAATAATAATTAGTGATTGATACATAATAGCAAAGTTCATGGAAACTGTCATACCATAAACATGAAAAAATGGTAGTACAGCAAGAATTCGTTCTTTCCCTTTTTCTGTTTCGTACACCCACGATTGACATTGCGTCGTATTAGCAACTAAATTATGATGCGTCAACATTACACCTTTCGGAAGCCCTGTCGTTCCACCTGTATATTGAATCAATGCGATGTCTTCTTTTGGATTTATCACGACAGATGGTAGTGTAAGCGCTTTAGATTTTAATAAGAAACGAAATGACTGTACTTCATCTGAATAATGAATATCCACATGAATTGGTTGCTTTTTCTTCTTTGTTAATGGGTATAACAGTTTTTTCGGAAACGGTAAATAGTCTTCGAGTTTTGTTACAATAATACGTTCAAGCGAGGAATTTTTTTTTATTTTTGCTACTTTTGGAAACAATAAGTCTAAAACAATGATTATTTTAGATTGCGAGTCATGGAGTTGAAATTCTAATTCACGTTCCATGTACATCGGATTCGTTTGTACAACAATTCCACCAGCCATTAACACAGCATAATAACTAATAACAGCTTGCGGACAGTTTGGTAACATAATCGAAACGCGATCACCTTTTTCTAATCCTAACTCTACTAACCGATTTGCCAATGTAACAGTATCTTCATATAATTGACGATACGTCATTGTTTTGCCTAGAAAATGAATGGCTGGTTTCGTCGGTTGTTCACTAGATACATCCATTAAATATTGATATAATGGTTTTTCTTCATATGATAGATGATGCGGTATTTCTTTTGGATAATGTTTTAACCAACGGTGAGCGACGTTATTTTCCATCTTTCTCCCCCTTTCTTTTTTTAAAAAACAGACAATACCCCTTGATACTATTATATAGAAAAAACGCGCACCTTGCACATAATTCTAAATTTTCTGTTAATTTTTCTAAAAAAATAAGATTGCTTATGTTCCGCAATCTTATTTCGTCACAACCTGATTAAATGACTACCATATAGATAATCCCTGCGATAAAAAAACCTATCGCTACAATCGCCAATACTTTCCAAAGGGTTTCCATCGTTATTCCTCACTTTACTTTAATTCTACCACTGTTGCTCCACTACCACCTTCTGAAGGTGTACCTAATCGAAATCCTTTTACTCGCGAATGTTTTTTTAAATAGGTATGTACACCTTTTCTTAAAGCACCTGTCCCTTTTCCATGAATAATAGACACACGTGGATAATTAGCAAGCAATGCATCATCTAAGTATTTTTCCACTTGTACGATGGCATCTTCATATCGAGCTCCGCGTAAATCTAACTCTGTCTTCACGTGATAAGAAGAACCTTTTATCGTTGCTAACGGTTTGGTTTCAATTTTTTGTTTTATTTCCGTTTTTATTAAATCATTTACATGAATTTTGGTTTTAATAATCCCGATTTGAACAGTATATTCTTCCCCGTTTATTTTTTCCACAATGAACCCTTTTTGTCCGAGAGAAGTAACTTTCACTTCTTCTCCTGGCGCAAATACTTTTCGTTTCGTTTGCACAGGTTGTTTTTTTCGTTGCTTCGTATCTAATTCTGGTACAGCTTTGTTTAATCGTGTTTTTGCTTCGATTAATTCATGTTCTTTTACGTTTATACCCATTAGTTGTTTTTGTCGTAATTCATGTATAATTTCTTCCGCTTCCTGTTTTGCCTTATCCACAACAGATTGTGCTTCTTGTTCCGCTTTTTTCAAGAACTGTTTCTTTTCATTTTCAAATTCTTCGTACTGTGTTTGAAGTTTTTTTCTCACCTGTTCTGCTTCTATTTTCCATTTTTCTGCCTTTTCTTTATCAAGTGCTGCTTGTTTTTGTAATTCTTCTAACGATACAATCATTTTATTCACTTTATTATGATCGGTAGAAATTTGTTCTCTTGCTTTTTCAATAATAAAATCTTCTAAACCTAGTCGTTTGGAAATTTCAAAAGCATTGCTTTTTCCCGGAACACCAATTAATAATCGATACGTTGGTTGTAACGTTTCAACGTCAAATTCTACACTAGCATTCATGACACCTTCACGATTGTATGCATATGCTTTTAATTCACTATAATGCGTAGTTGCTACGACACGTGCTTTATAGGCTAATACATAATCTAAAATAGCAATTGCAAGTGCTGCTCCCTCTTCTGGGTCTGTACCTGCACCTAATTCATCAAACAATACTAAACTTTTTTCGTCTACCTTTTTTAAAATTTGGACGATATTCGTCATATGGCTGGAAAATGTACTTAAACTTTGTTCAATGGATTGTTCATCCCCGATATCTGCAAAAATAGATTCAAACACAGCCATTTCTGATCCTTCTTGCGCCGGAATGTGTAGCCCTGATTGTGCCATTAAGGTCAGTAAACCAATTGTTTTTAAGGTTACCGTTTTTCCTCCCGTATTTGGGCCTGTCACTACTAATGACGTATACGTGTCTCCTAGAAAAAGTGACATTGGAATGACCTTTTCTGAATCAATTAACGGATGTCTAGCTTCTTTTAAGACAATGAACCCCTGGTCATTCATTTTAGGTTTGGATGCCTTGATTGCCTTAGCATAATGTGCTTTCGCAAAAATAAAATCAATGTCTGCTAAAATCAAGACGTTTTCTCGAATCGGTGCCAATTCTGTGGCAACAAGCCCTGTTAATGCACGTAAAATCCGATCGATTTCTGCTTTTTCTTTTACTTTTGCTTCTTGCAGTCGATGATTTAATTCAATAACACTTTGCGGTTCTATAAATAACGTTGCACCTGATGAAGATTGATCATGAACGGTCCCTTTAAAAGCATATCGGTATTCTTGTTTAACAGGTAAAACATAACGATCGTTTCGAATCGTAATAATCGAATCTGACAACATTTTTTGTGATGTTCGAACTAATTGTTCTAATCGTTCTCTAATTTTCTTTTCACTCGTCTTTAATTGTTGCCGAATATGACGCAACGCTTCACTAGCATGGTCTGCAACATGGCCTGATTCATCAATGCTATGTTTAATTTGTTGTTCTAGCTCTTTTAAAATAACAATCGCTTCACTTTTTGCTTCTAATATGGGTAACGTTACATCTTCGTCTTCCACCAATTGTTCCATAAATAATTTAAATTGTCGCGATGCATACAGAACACCAGCGATTTGTAACAATTCAAAAGCATTTAAATCCCCGCCAATTTCTGCGCGTTTTAATGCAGGACGAATATCTGTTAAGCCGCCCAATGGAACATGGCCTCTTAACCGTAAAATCGTACTTGCTTCTGCCGTTTCGTTTTGCCATTGCGTAACTTCTGACAAATGAATAGAAGGAAGATGCGAATCAATTTTTTCTTTCCCTAACGAAGAAGCGACATAATTCATCCATTGTTTTTTTACTTTGTCAAATTCTAACGTACGCATTACTTTTTCTAACAAACCTTACTCCTCCTTCGCCAAACGACGCTTTTTTTGAACAAATTGCACGAACTTTTCCTTCTCCCACGTATTCACAATATGTTCTGTTTGTAACCCCGCTCGATTGGCTAACGCAATCCCGTATTTCATATCCTCTAGCATCGCAATATAATGGCTATCTGTATTCAAAGCAACAGGTACTCCTTGTTGTTTTGCTTTTTGTAACCACTCACTCGATAAATCTAGACGATGTGGATTTGCATTACATTCTAAAATAGTATTTGTTTCTTTTGCTACGTTGATTAGCCAGTCGACATCCACTTGGTATCCTTCTCGTCTTCCTAGTAGTCTACCTGTAGGATGTGCAATCATCGATACATATGGGTTGTACAACGCTCGTTGTAATCGTTTTTTGATTTGTTCTTTTGTTTGATTAAAGCTAGAGTGAATAGACGCGATGACAAAATCTAGCTGGGCAAGTGTTTCATCCGAAAAATCTAACGAGCCGTCTGGTAAAATGTCCATTTCAATGCCAGAGAAAATATGAAAATCATTCATTTGTGCATTGATTTCTTTTATTTCCTTTTGTTGTTGACGTACTTCCTCTTCTGTCAATCCATCCGCTACTTTTAAAAATTGAGAATGATCGGTAATTACCATGTATTGATACCCTTTTTTCCGGCAGGCTTCTGCCATCTCGCTAATGCTGTGTGCACCATCACTCCATGTGGTATGCATATGCAAATCACTTTTTATATCGTTTTGTGTCAGATAAGAGGAATTTTTTTGAAATCGTTCTATTTCATCGGTTCCTTGTCGACATGCTGGTGGAATATAATACAAATCAAAATGCTGATAAAACGCTTCCTCACTACTAAACGTAATTACCTCATCAGTTTCTTGAACCGTCACGCCATATTCACTAATTTTTTCTCCACGTGCTTTTGCTAATTGCCTCATTCTCACATTATGCTCTTTTGAACCTGTGAAATGATGTAACGTCGTTGGGTATTCTTCTTTTGATACTAAACGAAAATCAACATTTACATCATACTCAAAATGAAGCGTAACGGAAACCTTTGTATCCCCATTCGCAATAACTTCTTTTATATTAGGCATCATTAAAAGTTGTTCCCGGACTCTAGACGGTTGTTCTGTTGCAAGAATAAAATCAACATCTTTTATCGTTTCTTCCATTCGTCGCAAACTCCCGCCACGACTATATAAGATAATTTCTGGGATAGCTCGTAAAGTTTTCTCCACAATATCCGCTACTTTTAACATATAGGCAATTGGCAACCGTTCTGGACGATACTTGATTTCTTCAATAGCTGTTAATATTTTTTCTTCTGTTTTTTTTCCGAACCCTGGAAGGCTTTGAACGAGACCATTTTTGCACGCTTCTTCTAGCATCACGATATCTTCAATATGTAGTTCTTGATATAATTTCGCAATTTTTTTCCCACCTAACCCTGGGATTTTTAATAGTTGCAATAATGTTGCTGGAATTTCTTTTTCTAATTCCACTAACAAACGAGATTCGTTTGTTTCGATAAATTCCGAAATAACACTAGCTGTTTTTTTGCCGATTCCTTTTAATGTTTCTAAATCATCTATTTCTTCTAACGACCGTTTATCTGTTTCTAACGTTTTTGCTGCTTTTCGATAAGCAGATATTTTAAAGGAATTCTCTCCTTTAATCTCTAAATATAAAGCGATGGTTTCTAATAACTGAATGACATCTTTTTTATTCAAAATAAAACGCCTCCTAAGGGAATTGTACAAAAAAAGAAACTTCTATGCCATCTATAAGAAGCTTCTTTCTATGTCTTGGAACCATTCATTTGTCAGATTAGATAAAATAGGGGTATGTTCTAACATCATTGTCGCTACAAAAGAATGTTGTAACATCGTCATCACATTCTCATTTGGAATAACAGAAGCGATAAAAAGGATGATAAATAAAAACAAGTACGTTTGAATGAAACCAACGATTCCACCAAACAACTGATTAATGCCATTCAAAATAGGCCACTTCACTAACGTGTGGAAAACATTACTAATAATACGAAAAACAATATTCGTCACAAAAAAAAGCAAGAAAAAGGCGACAACACGATAAAACCATTCTTTTACCGAGAACACGCCAAATAAAAAAGTTTGTATTGCATCTTCTCCCTTAGGAAATGGAAAAACAGACGACAAAGCAGTACCGAGTATTTCTGAAAAGACAAATGCTACTACGAATGCTGTTAAAAAGCCGATTAATTGAATCACTTGTCGTAAAAATCCTTTTCGTTTTCCAGCAATAAAACTAACGAGTAATAGAAGTAAAATAATGAGATTAATCATTGATTTGTTCATCCTCAATTTGTTTCATTTTTTCTTCTAATTGTTTCACCTTTTTGTCTAATTTACATGCCTCATCTGCAATATTTACTGCTGTTAACACTGCTAACTTTTGCAAATCCAAAAAAGGATTTCGTTCTTTTATTTCACGCATTTTATTATCTACAATATTGGCAACACGACGAATGTGCGTAGGGTCTTCCTCGCCAACTATCGTATATTTTTGTCCATATATTTCAACCGAAAGTTTCGTTTTTTTGCGTTTGTTCGACACATAGAGGCCTCCTTATGTAAAAGAATCCTAAAGATTATCATACCATGAAAATAGGGAGTTGTGGAAAAAAAAGCGACAGGTTATACTAAACATTTAGAAACGGGGTGAAAAGATGACCAATATCGTAAAAATTGTGTCAGAAAAAGAGTTACATACTATCATGGAATACTATGAAAAACAAGGTGCCCTTCTAGCAAAACTTCCACCTGGCGCCCTATTCAGTGCAAAAGTAAACAATGTTACTATTACAGGATATCGTTCCAAAAAGGTAATGTTCCAAGGGCAATATGCCACACAAGAAGCAAACAAATTTCAGTTCCAAGATGCACCTGTTACTAAAGCAAAAAAACAAGTAAAAAAACAAAAACACGACCTACCACCACAGTTTCAAACATTATCCGTCATCGGTTCTGATGAAGTTGGGACAGGAGATTACTTTGGACCATTTATCGTTGCTAGTGCTTTTTGTGCGAGTGATAAACTTCCTTATCTTGCCTCATTAGGCGTGAAAGACTCGAAACAACTTTCTGATGACACCATTATCAAATTAGCCCGGACACTAACAAAAGAAATCCCATATTCCCTTTTAGTAGTACCAAATGAAAAATATAATGCCCTTCACGAAAAAGGGATGAATCAAGTAAAATTGAAAGCAATTTTGCATAACCAAGCCCTTTATTTAACCCGTGAAAAAATTAAACCACAATCATATGATGCTATTCTAATCGATCAATTTGTTAAAAAAGAAACGTATTTTTCGTATATAAACAAGGAGACACATCAAGTAAAAGAACGCGTTTATTTTGCGACAAAAGGAGAGTCTCGTCATTTAGCCGTCGCGTGTGCTTCGATTATTGCAAGAGCTGCTTTTTTGCAACGAATGGATCAATTAAGTAAACAACTGGGCATCACTTTGCCAAAAGGTGCAGGAAAAAATGTCGACCAAGTAGCCTCTCACATCATTCGTACTCACGGTGAAAAAACACTCCGTCAATACGCAAAAATCCACTTTGCCAACACCGAAAAAGCAAAACAACTATAAGTATAGATAGACTTCATACACAACAAAAAGCCGCTCCACTTAGGAACGGCTTTTTGTTCTTTATTGACGTAATGTTGCTTGGAATTTTTCTGCAACAGTTTGTAAAATTTGTTCATGTGCTTTCGTTACTTCTTCGTCTGTTAATGTACGTTCAGGGTCTAAGTATACGAGAGAAAATGCTAATGATTTTTTTCCATCTTCTAAATTCTCTCCTTCGTATACATCAAACAATTGCACATCGTGTAATAGCTTTCCGCCTGCTTCGATAATGACATCTTTGACTTCCCCTGCTACTACTTCTTTTCCAACTACTAACGCAATATCACGCGTAATAGATGGGTAACGTGGTAACAGTTGAAAACAAGTAGGTGCTACTTCTGTTTGAAGTAATGTCTCAAGATTTAATTCAAACACATATGCTTCTTTTACATCCAATTCTTTGGCGCGATTTGGATGAATAGCCCCAACAAATCCGATTTTTTCTCCGTCTAGTAATACTTTTGCTGTACGTCCTGGATGCATACCAACACGTTGTCCTTGAACAAATGAAATACGAGGTAATACACCAAGTTGATCAAAAAGGCCTTCTACTATTCCTTTTACGACATAAAAATCAACTGCTTTTTTCTCCCTTTGCCATAAGTTCACTTCATAAAGTCCGGTTAACACACCAGCTAATCGTTCTTGTTCTTTCGGTTGTTCTGTTAATTCTTTTTCTTTCGTTAAAAATACAGAACCCATTTCAAAAATAGCCACATTCTCCATTTGACGATTTACATTATATTTTACAACATCTAATAAATGTGGCACTAAGTTGATACGTAACGTGCTATGTTCTTCACTCATAGGCATCGATAAACGAACAGGCTCATATGGAGAAGATTCCTCTTGCCAGTCTCGAACTTTTTTCTCACTAGAAAGAGAATACGTAATGGCTTGGTATAATCCACAACCTTCTAAATAACGGCGAACAATGCGGCGATTTTTTTGGTAATCGGATAATTTTCCTGGTGTTGCCGTTTGAGTTGGTAATGTTTTCGGGATATTATCGTATCCGTATAAACGACCAACTTCTTCAATTAAATCTTCTACAATTGTACAATCTGGACGTCTTGTTGGCACTGTTACGATAAAACTTTCTCCATTTTGTTCATGTGAAAATTGCAAACGCTCAAAAATAGATTTGATTTCTTCTGTTTGAATGTCGGTTCCTAACACATCATTAATTTTTTCTGTTGTAATCGTAATCACATGCTCTTGTACTTGACGATGATCACTTGCTACAACACCTGCTAATACTTCTCCGCCAGCAAGTTGTTGAATTAATTGGCACGCACGTTTTGCAGCTTCTGTTACACGTACGATATCTAATCCTTTTTCAAAACGGGCACTTGATTCACTTCGTAAGCCTAGATCTTTCGAAGCATGACGCACAATTTGACTATTAAAGAGAGCAGATTCTAAAAGTACAGTCGTTGTCGTTGCTTGCACTTCCGATTCTTTTCCTCCCATTACCCCTGCAACAGCCATTGCTTTTTCGCCATTTGTAATCACAAGATGACCTGATTTTAACGTACGTTCTTCCCCGTCTAACGTTTGGATACTTTCTTCTTCTTTCGCATGACGAACAACTACTTCTTTCGAACCAAAACGGTCATAATCGAAAGCGTGAAGCGGTTGACCATATTCGAGCAATACATAGTTCGTAACGTCCACTACATTGTTAATAGGACGGATCCCACTTGCCATTAATCGAGTTTGTAACCAAAGTGGGGATGGCCCGATTTTTACATTTCGAATAATATGCGCACCATAGTACGGGCAATCTGCTTCATCTTCTACACGAACAGCAATATAATCAGATGTTTTTTCTTTTGCTTCTTGCACCGTTGGCTCTTGGAAAGTTGGTTTTTGTGCTAACACCGCTCCAACTTCATATCCTACCCCAATCATATTTAAACAGTCCGCACGGTTGGGGGTTAAATCAAAGTCTAAAATGGCATCATTTAAATTTAATAGTTCCATTGCATCTGTTCCTGGTGTCACTTCTTCTGGAAAAACAAAAATGCCTTCCGAATACTCTTTTGGTACTACTTTTCCTTCGATACCTAGTTCTTGTAACGAACAAATCATTCCTTCCGAAACTTGTCCACGAAGCTTTGCTCGTTTAATTTTTAAACCACCTGGAAGACGAGCACCTACTTTTGCCACAACAACTGTTTGTCCTGCTTGTACATTCGGTGCACCACAAACAATTTGTACTGGTTGTTCTTCCCCAATATCTACCGTAGTGACGTTTAATTTATCTGCATCAGGATGTTTTTCACAAGTCAAAACCTTCCCAACAACGATGCCCTTTAAATCCTGATTCAAGTATGTGACTCCGTCTACTTCAATTCCACTACGGGTTACTTTTTCTGCTAAATCATCTGCAGAAAGATTTGTTATATTTACAAATTCTTTTAACCAATTATATGAAACTAACACGCTAATTCCTCCTTTTATGCCCGTTTAAATTGTTTTAAAAAGCGTATGTCGTTCGTGTAAAAATGACGAATATCATGGATACCATATTTTAACATTGCAATCCGTTCTTGTCCCATTCCAAATGCAAATCCAGAATATTCATTTGGATCAAAACCTGCCATTTTTAATACATTTGGATGAACCATACCGCCACCTAATACTTCAATCCAGCCGCTTCCTTTACATACGTGACAACCATCCCCTCCGCAATGGAAACAAGAAATATCCATTTCAACAGACGGTTCTGTAAATGGGAAAAAGCTTGGACGTAAACGAATTTCCCGATCTTCTCCAAACATTTTCTTTGCAAACACATCTAATGTTCCTTTTAAATCACTCATTCGAATATTTTTATCAACTACTAATCCTTCGATTTGTGTAAATTGATGCGAATGTGTCGCATCATCCGTGTCACGACGATATACTTTTCCGGGACAAATAATACGAACTGGACCGACACCGTTATGTTTTTCCATTGTTCTCGCTTGTACTGGTGACGTGTGAGTACGCATTAATAATTCTTTTGTGATATAAAAAGAATCTTGCATATCACGTGCTGGATGGTCTTTCGGTAAGTTCAATGCTTCAAAGTTATAATGGTCTTGCTCTACTTCTGGACCTTCCGCTACTTCATATCCCATGCCAATAAAAAGATCTTCAATTTCTTCTACAACAGCCGTTAACGGATGAAAATTCCCTTGTTGTACAGGTCGACCTGGAAGTGTCACATCAATCGTTTCTGCTTTTAATTTCATTTCCACTTCTAATACTTCTAACTCTTTCCATTTTTCTTCTACTTTTTGTGCAATCGCGTTGCGTACTTCATTCGCTACTTGTCCAATAATTGGTCGCTCTTCTTTGGGAATTTTCCCCATTTGTTTCATCACATCCGTAATGGGGCCTTTTTTTCCTAAATACTCAACACGAATCGCTTGAATATCTTTCATCAATTTCGTTTGTTCTAACTTTTCTAGCGCTTCTTTTTGAAGCTCAAGCAAACGTTCTTTCATGGATAAATCCTCCTTTTTTATGTATCAGACAATAAAAAAGAGCCTCCTCCCTGGAAAGGGACGAAAGCTCGTGGTACCACCCTTTGTTAACAGCAACAATTATGCTGTTCACTTCATTCAGATAACGGTAAAGACCGGAACACTTTTTGCATCATGCTTTTTCAGTGTCAGCTCAGAAGCGAATTCGATAAACTCAACCAAAGAAATGCTTTCAGTCTATGACATTTCCTCCCTAATAGGCGAAATTTATGTACTACTCTTCCTCATCGCTTTCGATTTATTTGCATTTGTCACTATTATAGGAAATATAAAATAAACTTGCAACTACTCTTGCAAAGAATAAAGAAGAATTCCCGTTGCAACAGCAACATTTAACGATTCTGCTTTTCCAATAATCGGGATGTATAAATTTTTTGTCGTCACGTTCAGTAGCGATTCTTGCACTCCGCTCCCTTCATTCCCAACTAATAAAGCAAAAGATTCCTGTCTTTTTACTTCGCGGTAATCTATCCCATTTAAAAGAGAGGTCCCGTACACTGAAATACCTACTGCCGTTAAGGAAGAAATGACGTTTTCTAAAGGTGCGTACACTACTGGAAGATGAAAAAGAGAGCCTTGGGTCGCACGAATTACTTTATCATTATAAATATCCACTGTTCCATTATTTAAAATAACCGCATCTATCCCACTGGCATCTGCTGTACGAATAATCGTACCAATATTTCCTGGGTCTTGAACCTGATCCACTAACAAATATTTTTTTCCTTTTTCGAATACAACCTCATCATGTTGTATTTGACATACCGCGACAATCCCTTGTGGATGATCTAACGTAGAAATAGTCTTCATGACACCACTTGTTACTTCGATTATTTGAATCGTTTCTTCAACGGTGGGTAGTTGAATCCCTCTACCTTCTTCTATCCAAATTTCTAAAATCAATCTTCGATGCTTCATCGCTTCTTCAATTAAATGCATCCCTTCGATTAAAAATAGATGTTCTTTTTCGCGTCCCTTTTTTGTATGCAATTTTTTCAACTGTTTTACTCGTACGTTTTGTACCGATTCAATTCGTTTCATTTTTTATCCTCGCTTTTGGTATAACTTTACCCGTTTTTTTTATACTAATGAATATAGCGTTACTTTTCAATACATGTTGTTTTACGTATGACGATAAAAAAGATAAAGGAGCTATAACGATGAATTTTTCCTTACGACAAGCAGTCATTCAAAACTTACAAGGATCCAGCGCTTCTGATTTACATCATACCATTACGGACGCGATACAAAAAAATGAAGAAGTCACTTTACCAGGGCTAGGAGTATTATTTGAAATATTATGGAAAGAAAAAGACACTTCGGCTCGCCAGCAATGGTTAGCAACATTAGAACAATATTTTCAATCTAATCAACCATGATTCGCCTGCACCGCCAAACATTTTCTCCATTTTAAAAGCCTGCCTATAAGCGATTGTGACGTTCCCTTATTAGGCAGGCTTTTTTTTATTTAGTTTTAAATGTTTTTAATAACGTTTGAAGTTCGCCGGCAGTTTCTGATAACTCTTTTGCAAAATTCGTTATCTCATGCATGGCATCAATTCGTTGTTGAGCGGATTTCGCCACATTACTTACGCCTTCTCCTGTTTGTCTGGCCATTTTTTCTGTTTCATCCGATGATGCCGCTACTTCTTCACTTGTAGCAGAAATTTCTTCAATAGAAGCTGAGATATCTTCGATTTGACTAGAAATTTGTTCGATTTCATCCAGGATTTTTTTGAATGTATCTCCGGCAAACTGTACTACTTCAATTCCTTTTTCTACTTGCCCCATTTCAGTATCAGTTGCTTTCACTACTTCTGCTGTACTCGATTGAATTTCCATAATTAAATCAGACACTTGTTTTGTCGATGAAGCTGTTTGTTCTGCTAAATTTCGTACTTCATCCGCTACAACAGCAAATCCTTTTCCAGCTTCTCCGGCGCGAGCTGCTTCAATCGCAGCATTTAACGCCAATAAATTCGTTTGATTCGAAATTTCATCAATTACACTAATAATATTTCCAATTTCTTTTGAATTTTCACCTAATTGCTTGACGAGATTACTAGTTTTCGAAACAGAATGATGGATTTCATTCATTTGCACAACTGCTTTTTCTACCGTTTTATTTCCTTCTGTGACGTTTTGACTAGCTTGTCTAGCAAAATCAGCTACAGTTGTAGAAGATTCCGCTATTCTACTTACACCAATTGCCATATCTTCCATCGCAGTTGCCGCTTCGATTACTCCATTAACCGCTTGCGTCGTCAATTGTTGTACGTTATCTAATACATCTGCACCTTGTTCAGTAGATAAAGCAATTTCACTTGCACCGTTACTTACTTGTACAGAGGAAGTCGCCACATGATTTGCACTCGTTTGTACTTTATGTACTAAATCTAGTAAATTATGTTTCATTTGATTAAAGGCTTCCGCTAATTCTGTTAATTCATCTTTCGTATTAATCACAATATCTTCTTCCGTTAAGTCTCCATCTGCAATTCGCGAAGCACTATCTCGCATTTGTTTGATTGGAGAAGATAATTTATTTCCGTAAAAAATAGCCATAATAAATCCAACAATAGTAGCAATAACGACAATAACAAATGTTAAAATAATTAGTCGAGTAGCGGAATCACTAATATCAGCACTTTTTTGATTTGTTAAAGTGGTTTGTAAATCTTGTAGCGCTTGTCCTTTTTGTTGTAATAACACATCTACATCACGAATTTCTTCGTCTGTTTTCGCTATTCCAACAGCATCATTGTTTTTCGTAGCAGTAATCATTTCTTCTGAAATCTTATCTAATTCCTCTTTTGCAGCAACGATATCATCTAGTAGTTTTTTCCCTTCAACAGTCGATGCTTTACTTTGAATTTGAGAAAATAAATCTTCGTATCGCTTAGTTGCATCATTGTATGCATCCAAGTAAACTTGATTTTTGCTCATCGCGTACCCACGTAGCGCTTTTTGTTCGCGATTGAGCTGATTGAACATCTCCTTCACATCAGCCATTATTTCCATGTCATTTTTCACAAGTTGGGAATAGTTTTTGTCTGCTGCAATAAGTGCAGTAGCCGCAATTCCGACTGTAACAACCATTAAAACAATCATTACAGTAAAAGCGACAATTAATTTTCCTTTAACCGTCTTCATCCTTTTCATCCTTCCTATTTAACAAATTTCTGTTTCATCCCAAAGTAACATTTCCCTATTTAAAAAGTATTAGTCCTATTCTTCATAAAATATTCTAAAAATTAGTTATTTATACAATTCTTTTTATGCCTATATTCTGTTTTAACCTATAAAATACTCGTTCATCTTACCTTTTGCAAATTTAAGTAATCGATATTTTTTTTGTTTTATACACAATATCGTATTTTAATACTTATATTACCATTATTTAAAAGGTATTTATAAGCAAAAAACAGTAAAAAAGACTCACCTACAAATTTAAGTAAGTAAGTCTTTCTCTCTATTATGCTTAAAAAACGATGTTTTCGTATGTTTGTCTGTCTAACCGTTTAATGACTTCTACTACTAATTTTACTGCATGTTCAAAATCATCGCGATGAATCATCGTTGTATGCGTATGTAAGTATCGCGTTGCAATCGTAATCGATAACGCAGGTACTCCGTTTGCAGTTAAATGAATACTACCTGAATCTGTTCCGCCTCGGGCAACAGAATCTAATTGATACGGGATTCCTTCTTCATCTGCTACTTGTAAAACGAAATCACGAAGGCCAGTATGAGGAACCATTGATGCATCATAAATAATAATTTGCGGTCCTTCTCCTAATTTCGATAAAGCATCTTTTGCAGTTACGCCTGGTGTATCTCCTGGAATACCAGTATCAACAGCAAAACCGATATCTGGTTGAATCGCATAAGCAGCTGTCTTTGCCCCGCGAAGTCCAACTTCTTCTTGTACTGTCCCAACTCCGTACACCGTATTAGCATGTGGCACATCTTTTAATTGTTTTAATACTTCGATTGCAATCGCACAACCAATTCGATTGTCAAACGCTTTACACATTAACATTTTTTCATTGTTCATTACGGTAAATTCACTATATGGAACAATTTGACACCCTGGTTTTACTCCCCATTCATATGCCTCTTCTTTATTAGATGCAGCGATATCAATATACATATCTTTAATATCCGTTGGTTTTTTACGGCTTTCTGGTGTTAAAATATGCGGCGGTTTAGAACCAATTACTCCGACAACATCGCCTTTTTCTGTTACGATTGTGACACGTTGAGCTAACATTACTTGTTCCCACCAGCCACCAACTGTTTGGAAGCGAACAAAACCTTGATCATCTACTTGTGTAACCATAAAGCCCACTTCATCTAAATGACCAGCCACCATAATTTTTGGTCCAGCTTCATCTGTTCCGTTTTGTTTAGCAATTAAGCTTCCTAAACGGTCTGTTGTCATTTCATCCGCGTATGGTGCAATATAACGTTTCATTACATCACGCACTTCATGTTCAAAGCCAGATGTTCCTTTCGCTTCCGTTAATTCCTTTAACATTTTTAATGTTTCATCCATCATAACTCCCTCACTTTCCTATACTAATTATTATTCTACTATATTTTATGATACATACCAAAACTTTTCGATTATCCGTTCTTGTTGCTCTTTCATTTTATGACTCGTCAATAAACTAATCGTCACATACGCAACGAAAGAGAATAAAATAGCTGGGACGACTGGGTGCATACCTAATGGACGAGGATAATACAAACTTAATAAAATAAAACTTAACACCCCTACGAGCATTGAGGCAATCGCTCCGTATTTATTTCCCCTTTTCCAATATAGTCCAAGTACAATTGGCCAAATAAATGCTGCCTCAAGTCCACCAAAAGAATATAAGTTTAACCAAATTAATAAATTAGGCGGTTGTAAAACGAAGAAAAATACAGCTAAACCTAAAATAGCGGTAATTATCATCGTAATATGTTTGATTTGTCGATCTGAAATATCTGGTTTAATGTAACTAATATATACATCTTTTATAATAGTAGAACTAATCATTAACAACAAGGAACTAACAGTCGACATAATAGCAGCCATGGGAGCAGCTAGTACGATTCCCGCTAACCAATCTGGTAATACTTTTAACGTAATAAGCGGCATTACTGTATCTCCGACTTCAATTCCCGGCATAATCGCACGAGCAAAAACACCTATTAGATGCATACCAAGCATAATAAATCCAATCATCACCGTTCCGATAATAATAGCTTGATGCATCGCTTTAGAATCTTTATACGTCATCGCTTTTACGACCACTTGTGGTACACCAACGACACCTATTCCAACTAAAATCCAGAAAGATGAAACAAATGCCTTTGATAATGTACCATCAGCTCCAAATGGCGTAATTAAATTAGGATTTTCTTGTTTTAACGTATCTACAATGGATTCTATGCCACCACCAGCATAAACAACCGCAACAAAAATAATGATTGTACCAAAAAACATAATAATTCCTTGAATTAAATCTGTAATCGCAACTGCTCGAAACCCACCAATGGTCACATACACTAAAACAGCTAATACAAAAATAAATAAACTAACTTGATACGGTAAATTGGTAATCGATTCAATAAGGCGACCACCACCAATCCATTGTGCTGCCATCGCGGCAAATAAAAATAATACAATACTAATAGCCGATAAAATAACCACCCATTTGCTTTCATAACGAGCTTTTAAAAAATCAATAATCGTGACTGCTTCAATTTTTCGGGCAACAATCGCAAATTTTTTTCCTAATACACTTAATGTAAAATAACCTGTCACTAGTTGTGTCATCGAAAGTAGCACCCATCCAAGCCCGACTGTATAAGCGGTACCAGGACCACCGATAAAACTAGAAGCACTACTAAATGTTGTAACAATCGTCATCGCCAATAATAAGCCACCTAATTCACGACCACCAAGAAAATATTCTTGCAAAAATTGCGGCGCTTTTTTAACATGACGCGAGGCATAAATTCCAACGGCAAACATCGCTAGTAAATAAATGATAAGTGGAACAATGACACCAACATTCATTTTTTATCGCCTCCTTCTTCGAATGGAACCTCTTTAAAAAATAATTTCACCACCACTGTAACGATGAAAGAAAAAACGATAAAACCAACTACACAACTATAAAAAAACCAATCTGGTAATCCAAAAATATACGTATAATCTTCTACTTTTCGTTCTCCTAACCCATATCCAAAACCATACCACCATACGAAATTGGCGATTGCTAAAACAATCCCAATCATTGCTTCTTTATTTGCTACTTTATAACGGGGATCTATTCGTTTTTCTTTTTCCATCTTTCCCGTCTCCTTTAATAGCCTTGATTTTGACGCTCGTGATTTTTCTCATTTTTATCCACATATGCTTGTACTACTTCTTCTTGCGAAAACCCTAATGCATCCCCAAGTATGAAAAAACTTGTGCATAACTGATTGTACGTTTCTTTTGTTGCAGACTTGCGCATGTGAATGACACACTTATACATATGTAAAAATAACGTTGTAATACTACTTTCTGTCGATACCACTGCTATCATAGGATCTGTCCACCCTTTCTCTAAACCTAAAGATAAAATAAAATGTAATCCATCTACATATTCTTCTAAAATAACAGCGCGTTCTGATGGTCCTTTTTGACTCCAATATTTAAAACAACGTGTTTCATTTGCTAACTCTCCTAATTCGACTAGTAAGGCAAGTACTTTTTCTTCATATACATCTGTTTGTTCTAATTGATGTTCTTTTTTAATACGGTCATCTAACACTTTTTGCATGTCGAACAATCTTTCCAAATTCATTTCCCATTTCCCCTTCCGATTATTTTTTCTTTTTTTATTATAACAATCTAATGATTGTAGAATAGAAAAAAAGACGATTTTTCTATAAAGAAAAAATCGTCTTTTTTTCTGTCTTATTTGTTTAATGCTGTTTTTGCTTGTTCTGCAAGTGCAGTAAATGCTTGTGCATCATGAACAGCTAAGTCAGCTAACATTTTGCGGTTTACTTCTACTCCAGCGAGTTTTAAACCGTGCATTAAACGACTGTAAGAAAGACCGTTCATACGAGCTGCTGCATTAATACGTGTAATCCATAATTTACGGAAGTCACGTTTTTTCTGACGGCGATCGCGGTATGCATATTGTAATGATTTCATTACTTGTTGATTTGCTGTTTTGAATAATGTATGTTTAGAGCCGAAATAACCTTTTGCTAATTTTAGAACTTTTTTACGACGACGACGTGTCACTGTTCCGCCTTTTACTCTTGCCATAGTTTATACCTCCCGATTTCTAAAACGATTTAGTTTTAGTTTTTCTTGTAAGTTAAAAGTGTGCGAATGCGTTTGTAGTCACCTGAAGAAACAATCGCTGCTTTACGTAATTTACGTTTTTGTTTTTGGGATTTATTCCCGAATAAATGGCTTGTGTAGCCGTGAGAACGTTTTAATTTTCCAGTACCTGTTTTGCGGAAACGTTTTGCTGCACCGCGGTGTGTTTTCATTTTAGGCATGTGATTCTCCTCCTTGATAAACTTTACTTATCCTTTTCTGATTTTGGTGCTAAAACTAAAAACATGTTACGTCCGTCCATTTTTGGTTTTGATTCTACGACTGCGATATCTTTACATTCTTCAGCAAAACGATCTAACACTTTTTTACCGATATCAGAATGCGTAATCGCACGTCCACGGAAACGAATCGAAGCTTTTACTTTGTCGCCTTTTTCTAAAAACTTGCGACCATTACGTAATTTCGTATTGAAATCATTTTCTTCGATTGTTGGACTTAATCGTACTTCTTTGACGTTAATAACTTTTTGTTTTTTACGAGCTTCTTTATCTTTTTTCTGTTGTTCGTATCGATATTTTCCATAATCCATAATACGAGCAACAGGCGGTTTTGCATTAGGTGCAATTAAAACCAAATCTAAATTTGCTCGACTTGCAAGTTCTAAAGCCTCTTGACGTGTTTTGACACCAAGTTGTTCTCCATTCGTATCAATGACACGAAGTTCACGAGCACGAATGCTCTCATTGATAAACTGTTCTTTGCTAATCGTGAGCCACCTCCAAAAAATTAAACAAGTGTTGCATTAAAATCACACTAACAAAAAGTTCATTGAGGCTTGCTTGTGAAAACAATATAAAAAAATGTGGGTACTTTTGTACCCACATTCATTTAAACGAATTCATTCATTTTATGTTCAAATGATTTAACCTGTCAACAACTGATTAGCGTCAATCAGGCGAGAAGCGGGGCCTCTTCTTTTACACTTATTTATTCGATTCATACTTGAATATTGTACCCTATCTATTTCCCTTTGTCAACTATTATTGATGACTTTTTACTTGTTCATGTAAACGAGCAATAAATGCATCAATCGAAATAGTTTCTGATTGTTTTTCTCCGTATTTACGCACATTAACCGCATTATTTTCTACTTCTTTGTCACCGACAACAAGCATATACGGAATTTTTTGCATTTGTGCTTCGCGAATTTTATATCCTAGTTTTTCATCCCGATCATCCACTTCTACACGGAATCCTTCATCTAACAGACGTTCTTTTAATTGATCTGTAAAGTCATGATGCACGGAAGAAACAGGGATAATTTGTGCTTGAATTGGCGCTAACCAAGTTGGGAATGCACCTTTATATTCTTCAATTAAGAACGCAACAAAACGTTCCATTGTAGAAACAACCCCACGGTGGATTACGACTGGACGATGTTCTTTTCCATCTTCTCCAATGTACGATAATTCAAATCGTTCTGGTAATAAGAAATCTAATTGAACAGTAGATAATGTTTCATCTTTTCCTAAAGCAGTGCGCACTTGAACGTCTAATTTCGGCCCATAGAAAGCAGCTTCTCCTTCTGCTTCTACATATTCCGCACCTAAATCATCCATTGCTTGTTTTAACATCGATTGTGCTTTTTCCCACATCTCATCGTTATCAAAATATTTTGTTTTATCTTCTGGATCACGATAAGATAAACGGAAATAATAATTGTTAATATCAAAGTCTTTGTATACGCGTTGAATTAATGTGACAACTTTTGTAAATTCCTCTTGGATTTGATCAGGGCGAACGAAAATATGTGCATCATTTAATGTCATTGCACGAACACGTTGAAGCCCTGCAAGTGCTCCGCTCATTTCATAGCGGTGCATCGTACCAAGTTCCGCAATACGAATCGGTAATTCACGATAGCTATGCAATTTATTTTTATATACCATCATGTGGTGTGGACAGTTCATCGGGCGAAGAACCAATTGTTCATTATCGATATCGATCGGTGGATACATATCCTCTTGGTAATGATCCCAGTGACCACTTGTTTTATATAATTCGACGCTACCTAAATGCGGCGTATAGACGTGATTATATCCTAAACGTGTTTCTAGATCAACAATATATCGTTCTACAATACGACGAATGGTCGCTCCTTTTGGTAACCAAATCGGTAAACCTTGTCCAACTTTTTGAGAAATCGTAAACAACCCTAATTCTTTTCCCAGTTTACGGTGGTCACGTTCTTTTGCTTCTTCTAGTAAACGTAAATGTTCTTTTAATTCTTCGTTCGTACTAAATGCTGTACCGTAAATACGTTGTAACATTTTATTATTGCTATCCCCGCGCCAATACGCTCCTGCAATACTCATTAATTTAAATACTTTTAATTTTCCTGTAGATGGAACATGTGGACCGCGACAAAGGTCAAAAAACTCCCCTTGATTGTAAATTGTAATAGTTTCATCTTCTGGAATAGCACTAATAAGCTCTACTTTCAATTCGTCGTCTAACTTTTTGTACATTTCTAACGCTTCATTGCGAGACACTTCGCGACGAGACACTTCGATATTAGCTTCTACAATTCTTTTCATTTCTTTTTCGATTTTTGGAAGATCTTCCGGTGTAATCGCTCGTTCCATGTCAATATCATAATAAAAACCATTTTCGATTACTGGACCTACGCCCAATTGAATTTTTTCATCTTTAAACACGCGTTTAATCGCTTGTGCCATTAAGTGGGCAGTAGAATGACGAATAATTTCAAGTGCATCTTCATGATCAGGAGTCACAATTTCAAGTGATCCATCCACTTCAATTTCTCGTTTTAAATCAATTAATTGTCCATTTAATTTCCCGGCAAGTGCTTTTTTCTTTAATCCTGGACTAATCGATTGCGCAATCACTTCTGTTGTAATGCCGTTTTCAAATTCTTTCACGTTTCCATCTGGAAAGGTAATGCGTACCATGTGATCACTCCTTTATAAAAATAAAAAAACCCATCCCTAATAAAAGGGACGAGTTTATGCTCGTGGTTCCACCCTTCTTCCTGCACAAATAAAATAATTTCGTACAGCTTTAGAAGTATGATGAAATAACGGTTCATCTAACCGGCAATCATTACTGAATATTCACAATTGCTACTCCGAGGTGGTAAACTATTTTCACACGTTAGAAAGCTTGCAGCTAAAACTTTCCTCTCTGGGAACGTTTCAAAAATAATTCGTGTCCTCATCATTGTATATTATTATGTTCTTCCTAATTATAGGCATTAATCGTTAAAAAATCAAGCATTATCACATTTTCTTTTATGAAAGAATCGTCCTGATAAAAAGAGACAGACTCTTGAAAAATATTTTGAATCGTTTGGATAAATAACGCATCTCTTTCTTTCGTATAAATCATAATCTTTTTAGGAGCTAACGATAATAAACTAGCTAAAATTGGTGGTGTATGTTGCAACTCTATATATTGAAATAACCGTTTATCTATCCAACTCATGTTTTCCCCTAATGTTTGCTTTTCTTCCGGGTGAACAAACAAATGACATTCTTTTTTATGGTAGGAAAGATAAATAGTATGTATCCATGATGTTTTTGTTTGAACATACCTTCTCCATTCTTCGATTAAATTTTGATATTCTTGCTCCATTTTATATTCATCGATTGCGATTTCGAGAAAAGAACAGAGCAATGCTTTATACCTTTTTAATCGAAAACGGAAAAATGACGTAATATCAAAAAAAGACGTTTCCTGAAGTAGAATAAAAAAATCTTCTTCTAATAGTTTCTTGCGAATATCTTTCGGTTGATTAGGAATATTTTCCCTTTCCCCATTTACTAATTCATTCATCATAAAAATAATTTCATTGATTTCCTCTTTGTCATAATAATGGAACTTTTTTTGTAAAAGTTCCATCGTAAATGACTGTTCATAAAAACGAAGTACGTAATGCGCTAAAGCTCTTGAAATAGATTTTTTAATAAAAATAGTTGGAATACATTCTGCTTGTTTGCATATGTTTACAAATGCATCAGAAACGGTGACATGGACTTGTCCATCCATTTTTTGTTCCGCTAATATCTTCTTCATGTATGAAAAGAAATAAAGGGCCTCCGTTTCATCCTTTAAATCAATCGAAACCATGAAATGTCCTCCTTACTCCACAACATTTAATACATATATATGGAGAAAGCAAACTATCATGACACAAAAAAAGCTACCTCTTTCGCGTTAGAGGTAGCTTTCTATTAATTTTGCATCGTAAAATCTTTATTGGCCATTTCTTTCTCTTCAAAAGTGTGTAAAATGTTATATTTCGTATCGCGCTGTGCAGGGATTTTTCCTGCTTCCCGAATTAACTGTAAAATTAAATTTGTATTTACTTTATGTGTAGCACCCGCTGCTGATACGACATTTTCTTCAATCATCGTACTGCCAAAATCATTACATCCATAAGACAAAGACAACTTTCCGATTTCAGGTCCCATTGTTACCCAAGAAGATTGGAAGTTCGGAATATTATCTAAATACATCCGAGAAATAGCTAATGTTTTCAAGTAATCACGTGGTGTTTGCTTTTCTACATCACTCATATTTGTGTTTTCCGGTTGGAATGTCCACGGAATAAATGCTAAAAATGGTTCTGCTTCATCTTGTGCATCGCGAATTCTTTTTAAGTGTAAGGCTCTTTCTTCGTACGACTCTCCAAAACCGATAACCATTGTTGCGGTTCCGTGCATGCCTACCTTTTTCGCTGTTTTCATACATGCAATCCAGTCTTGCCAAGATGTTTTTATACGGCTAATTTTATTTCTAGTCCGTTCATCTAAAATTTCGGCTCCTCCACCTGGCAACGAGTCTAAACCTGCTTCATGCAATTGTTTTAATACTTCTTCAAGGGAAAGCCCGCTTACTTCAACCATTTTCCACACTTCTGCTGGTGAAAAAGAATGCATCGTTATGTCAAACCGTTTTTTTATTTCACGAAGTAAATCCGTATAGTAGCTAAATGGTAAGTTTGGATTTGTCCCACCTTGCATTAAAATTTCAGTACCACCAATATCAACAGTTTCTTGGATTTTTTGAAAAATGGTTTCGTTATCTAATACATATCCTTCCTCGCTACCAGGTGCCCGGTAAAAAGCACAAAAACGACAATACGTATCACATACGTTCGTATAGTTAATATTCCGACCGATGACAAAGGTTGTAATGGGTTCTGGGTGAAAGCGTTTCATCACTTCGTTCGCCACTTCTCCCATTTTTTCTACTTCATCACTTTCATATAATTGAATAACGTCTTGCTCGTTTATTCGTTCACCGTCTAATACACGTTTTAGAATATCATCAATTGCCATGATAACCCTCCATTACAGTAAAACTCCTGCTAGTATATTTTCTAATCGCACGTGCGCTTTGTACGTTTTTATTAAAGCGCTTTCTCTATAAAAATATTTATTTCATCGTATCATAAAAAACAAAAAAAGTCTGTGACAACTATTTATAAATGCGTCGGTTATCTCCTCCGATATATACCGGTGTTGTTAAGTGGCGAATCCGTTCCATAATCCGCTTTGCTTTTAATTCTTCAAAATCTCCTTGCATACTTACTTTAAAATGTTCTTCTAATTCCTTTAATGTTTTATTCGATGTATAAATGGTTGGTAATTTTTCCATCATACGATACTGCAAAATAACTCCAAGCACATCGTCCCGAATCCAACTGGACATCGATTCTGCCCCGATGTCATCTAACATTAAAATCGGTGCTTCTTTTACGACGTTAATTTTTTCTTGTAATGAATTATCTTTTATCGATTGTTTCATTTCTCTAAAAAACTCCGGTGCATACACGATAAGCGAGGATATATTTTTTTTGACTGCTAATTCATTCGCTAACGCACCGAGTAAATACGTTTTTCCAACCCCAAATTTCCCATAAAAATAAAGACCTTTAATAGGCTCCCCTTTTTCATATCGATCGACAAAATCCAATGCCTTCATAATAGCTTCCGAACGATGCGGGTCATTCAAATCCATATTTTTGAACGAAGCTTTACAAATTTCTTTTGGTATAAATAAACTTTGAATAAGCTGATCACGACGAACAATTTCATCGTATCGTACTTTTAATGAACATTTCTCATATGATATATGCATCATTTGATGATGAGAAATGAGATTAGGTGTATAACCTTGCATTAAATTAGGACAGTTATCCAACCCTGGACATTGTTCGCAATGTTCTTTTTCCATTTTATACTCAAGTAACTTCGATAAACTACGCCCTACTTTTTCGCGATTAATCTCTGGATGTTTTTCTAGAAAATCTTGAATTGGCCGGTACGATAAAATTTGTCGCTTTTGTTCTTCATACCGTTTACGAAACTCTTCGTTATTCATAAAATGCTTCAACGCATTTTGGATTGGTTCCATTATCTTCACCTCTATTCCTTTTGCTAAACAACGTTCACACTAAAGATTTTTAATTCTTTCTTCTAAAAGTTGTTTTTGCTGTTTCCAAGTTTCCTCGTCTACTTCTGTATCTTTTTCAGACATCCAATCGCCCATTTTTTCCACTTTCCGTCCCTTTTTCACAGATGGCATATTGGAATTTTTTTGCCATTTCTTTGACTTGTTATGTTCTTGTTGTGCAAAATCAATTGCTTCTTGCACTGTTTTAATTTTTTTCCGTGACCAGTGTGCGGCAATTTTTGTTACTAAAGGACCCGGTAATTTCCCATCATTTGTTTTCAAAACATAATCAATTAAGACATTGACAACTCCTGGTGTTAACTTTTGTTCAAACATAATGGTTTCTATTAGTTTCAAATCTACAAGTGCTGGTTTCCCACCATTTGCATAGGAACGTAACACATCATAAGGAGATAATGTTTCAAATTGATGTACGATTTTTTGTTTTTGTGTTACTACTTCCTCTTTTTTCATTTCTTTTAAGTTTTCTGGTTGATGTCGTAATGTTAAAAATGGTAACTTTTCTTGAATATTAATTTGATACCATGCGGCGATTTCCGTCCGTAAAAGGTCGATTGGAAATGATTCTTGATGTAAACAAACTTGTTGAATCATTTCACTCATTTGTTGTTCATTCAGGTGATAAATTGTCGCTAATTTCCAAATACTATCTCTTATTTCTTCAGTTAACCATTCTTTTGGTACAATCACGTCGGGAATCATCTCTAAACATAAATCTAAATGGAAAAATGACTCTTCTTCATATTCCACACCAGGTTCGACGCGGTCAACCAATTCATATCGTTCATCTTCCATAATCGCTTTCGTATCATCCGATAACACCAATTCGGACTCCATCACATTCGTAAACACTTCTGGAAAACTTTTTGTAATATCCTCATATCCGTCTTTTGGAATTTTATGCATTTGAAATTGTCTTTTTATCATTTGAAATTGCGTTTTCCCTAATCGATTAAACAAATAAGCAGCTAACCACTCTTCTTTAAAAAATGCCTGTGGGGATAAAGGTGGGCATAACTCGTAAATAAAAACTCGCTTTTCCTCATCTTTTTTTTGATAGACATGAAGCAACCCTAATCCTTCTAATTTTAACCTATCATGATAAATATCCGGTAATGTTTGAGATGACATCAACATTAAATAATGATGGCTGTGCGGTTTCGTTACGTAACTTTTTACATTTAACATTCCCCATAACGTCATATATAAACTGTAAGCAGAAGCCCCAATAATCGGTTGATATAATAACGTTAAAACTTTCTTGTCAAATTCATGTAAAATTCCATTCACCTTTACAATAAACGTATCTGTCGGTAATAAGTGCTTCCAAGAAGTAGTCATATAAAAACTCCTTCCAATCATGATGAAAAAAGAGCAAAACAGAGATGTTTAGCTCTTTTATGCTTTTCCTTTTTTAATTAGTTCTTTTAATTCTTGAATAAACACATTAATATCTTTGAATTGGCGATATACAGAAGCAAATCGTACATAAGCTACTTCATCCACCTCTGCTAATTTATCCATTACCATCTCACCGATATCTTGACTGTTCACTTCTGATAATCCTTGGGCACGAATTTTTTGCTCTACTTCTTCTACAATATTATCTAACTGTTCTAAAGAAACAGGTCGCTTTTCACAAGCTCGAACTAACCCGCGTAAAATTTTTTCACGGCTAAATTCTTCGCGAATCCCTTCTTTTTTAATGACAATGAGTGGCATTTCTTCTATCGTTTCAAATGTAGTAAAACGATACAAACACGATTCGCATTCACGACGTCTTCTAATCGAACGTCCGTCATGGATGGGTCTAGAATCTAGCACACGGGTACCGTTATGATTACAATTTGGACAACGCATTTATAATCAACTCCGATTTGTTTCAAACATCTTACTTCAATCATATAAAAAAGAGAAGTAAGTCGCAACCTAAAAAGAAAAAGAGATGCATAAAAAAGCATCTCTTCATTATCTATTTCCATTTTTAAAGAGCTGTTACTGGTGCCTTTTGAATACGAATTGGCCCCATGCCTCTTGGCACCTCTAGATGTTCACGCTTTGTTGAACCTAGTGCTTCAGCAATATATTCCGCAGCAACATTAGGATCAATTCGGTCACCACACGTGTAAACGTCTATACTTGCATATCCATGCTCTGGAAAACTATGAATCGTTAAATGTGATTCAGAAATAATCACCACTCCGCTTACACCATGAGGAGCAAATTTATGAAAAGCAACTTCCCGAATTTCAGCCCCTGCTTTTAATGCAGCTTCCACAAAAGTTCGTTCAATAAAGTCCATATCATTGATTTTGTCAAAGTCACAACCCCATAGTTCTGCAATAACGTGGCGTCCCATAGTATCCATATGCACTTCCCCCTTGTATGTTTAGTCATGCCTTCATTAAGCATGCAAGAATGTCCTTCTACCACGGGGGAAAGTTAGTCCAAAGAGGTCCTAACCCTTTAAGTAGATGCATTCTTTTTTTGCTTGTACCGAAGATTACGATATTTAGTATACTTAGTTTTTTTCTTTTTAGCAACATTATAATTGAATAATTTTCAGTACAATTATTCTATAATATGCCCTTAAACATAAAAAAATACCGTCTTCCATATTGGAAGACGGCCTATACCCCTTTTACTATTTTATATTAAATATAGTAAAAATAGGGGGTAATGTTCCTAAAACTAAAACAATGTCACCTATTGCACCTTCGTCATTCATTAAATAGGACAACTCCCCCCTTTGTTACATAAAATGTATAATAATATTATACATTTTATTCATATTTTGGATATAAAAAAAATTCCAAACGAAAAAATATAAAGTGGAGATAGGCTCGTTCACCGACAAAGCCATAAAGGAAGGATGAGAAAAGTGCCTCGTTGCCACTGGAAGCGGGTGACAATCGTTCACCTCTCGCAATTAGATTAAACTAAAACGCGAAAGACACTTGTTCACTGACAAAAAAAACGACCACACTCGAAAAATCCTGATTAATAAAAAAACATCCTGTTTAGAAAAATTCTCTAAACAGGATGGTGTAATTATTTTGTTACTGTTTCAAAAAGACCTTTTGCAACATGTTTTGTTAAATCAACCACACGGCAAGAATAGCCCCATTCATTATCATACCAAGCTAATATTTTTACTTTATTATCACCCATTACCATTGTAGATAATCCATCAACAATGGATGAGTTTTCATTTCCATTAAAGTCAATAGATACAAGTGGTTCTTCTGTGTATCCTAGAATTTCTTTTAACGGACCATTTGCAGCTTCTTTTAATACGTTGTTCACGTCTTCTACTGTTACGTCTTTTGCTAATTCTACAACAAGATCCACTAATGATACGTTCGGTGTGGGAACACGAAGTGCCATACCATTTAAACGTCCTTCTAAGTGAGGAAGTACTTTTGAAATTGCTTTTGCAGCACCTGTTGTTGTAGGGATAATAGATTGTCCACAAGCACGTGCACGACGTAAATCTTTATGTGGATTGTCAATATTTCGTTGGTCATTTGTATAGGAATGAACAGTTGTCATTAATCCGTCTACAATTCCAAAGTTTTCATCGATTACTTTTGCTACAGGAGCTAAACAGTTTGTTGTACAAGAAGCGTTCGAAATAATGTGGTGTTTTTCTGGAACGTAATCGTTTTCATTGACACCCATTACGATTGTAATATCTTCTTCTTTTGCCGGAGCTGTAATGACTACTTTTTTGGCACCAGCTTCAATATGGTAACCTGCTGTTTCTTTTGTTTTGAATTTTCCTGTTGCTTCTACAACAATGTCTACACCTAACTCTTCCCAAGGAAGTTCGCGTGGATCACGGTTTCTTGTAATTTTCACAAGTTTTCCATTTACTTTCAATTCATCTTCAGATACCACTTCGACAGGTGCTGCGAATGTTCCATGTATACTATCATACTTGATTAAATGTGCTAATGTTTCAGCTGGATAACTCGCATTAATTGCCACTACATCAAGTGTATTATCTAAAATTGCTTTACGAAAGACCATACGGCCAATACGTCCTAAACCATTAATCGCAACTTTTGCGTTCATAATAAAACTCCTCTCACATCATTATGTTACGCTATATTTGTTTTTATCAAAAAATAGTATAACATATATTACATATAAAGAAAGCGTTATTTTCAAAATTCAACACTTTTCTTTTAGTTTTCATCAATTATGTCCCAATTTCGTAAAATTTCAAGTAACTGGGTTTTTGTATTTTCTACTGAACCGTTATTATCAATGACTGCATCACTTAACGTTTTTTTCTCTTTTAACTGCATTTGTGATGCAATTCGACTGCGTGCTTGTTCTTGCGTAAAATCGTTTCGTTCCATCAATCGCTCCACTTGTGTCTCTTCGTCTACATAAATAAGTAATACTTTTTCTACCATATTCGTTAATTTACTTTCAAACAATAAAGGGATATCGAGAAAAATCACACTTTCTCCCGCTGCTATCCATTTTTCTTTTTTTTCGTTCATTCTTTTTCGTACAGCCGGATGAACAATAGCATTTAACGCTAACCGCTCTTTTTCATTATTAAACACAATTTCTCCTAATTTCGCTCGATTGATGGTGTGATCTTCTAATAAAATATCTGAACCAAAATGTTCCACAATTTTTTCGTACGCTTCTTCTCCTACTCTTACCACTTCTCGTGCAATCAAATCCGCATCAATAATAGGAAATTTCATTTCTTTTAACATGGTCACAACAGTGCTTTTGCCACTCGCAATGCCACCTGTAATTCCAACAACTTTCGTCACGACGAACACCCCTATTAGTTAAATTAACCGTATTAATCCTAAGATAAAAAAGAAAATACTCGGCAAAAAAGACAATTTCATAATCCATTGGAATCTTATCATAAAGCGACCACAAATCATACCAACATACAAGAAAAAGATGGTCATAATTGGAACAAGAATCCAAATCAATACAACAGATTGGCCGATTAATAAACTTGCTATTCCAGCGCCGAACGCATCTAGTGAGAGCGCAACACTTAAAAAGAACGCTTCCATACCTGTAATTTGTCCAGAATGATCAAAATCTACTTTTGTCGGTTCCTGTAAATATTCCCATACAAATGTTTTGTGATCAACAGTTGTTGTTTTTGCATTTTTTGTTGCTAAAAAAGATAAAAATGCGATGCAAATAAAAATAATCCCACCTAACCGTTCTAAAAAGGAAGCGGGAAGCAACATTTCCACCCAAGTGCCAACCGTAAACGCAACCATTAGCACAAATGCAGACATACACATAATAACAACCATCGACCAAAACGGAACATAAACTTTCCGCATCCCATATGTCATGCCAACAAACAAGCTATCAAAACTAACGGCAATAATAATCCATGCTATTGTCAACATAAAAAACGCCCCTTCCCATACCACTTTTTATATGTATATGGAAAAGGGCGTTTGTTGGTACATTATTTGTTTGGCTGACAAACAGGACAAAAATGCGTTCCCCGCCCACTGACTTTTATTTTTTCAATCGTTGTCTGGCAATGAGTGCATGGTTTTCCTTCTTGTCCATACACGTTTAGTTTCACTTGAAACATTCCCATTTGACCTTGGCTATTTACATATGACCTAATAGTACTTCCACCCTGTTCGACAGCTTCTTGTAATGTTTCTACAATCATTTCATGTAATAGCATTACTTGTTCTTTTGATAATGTTTGTGCAATCGTTTCTGGATGAATAGACGCTCGAAACAACGCCTCATCCACATAAATATTTCCTAAACCAACGACAATTGCTTGATCTAATAAAGTTGGTTTAATTTTTCTCGTCGTTTTTTGGAGACGTTCATATAAAAGCTCGGCCGTAAACGATGGGGAAAAAGGTTCTGGACCTAATCCTTTTAATGGCGCAATTGTTTCCTCCTCTCCTTTTTTAAATAAGTGCATCGTTCCAAATTTTCGTACGTCATGATAGCGTAATTCTGTCTCATCTTGAAAACAAAAACGAACGTGTGTATGTTTGTCATACGGAATTTCTTTTTTATCTAATCGATACTTACCTTCCATTCGTAAATGAGAAACAAGCACATAATCATCTAAAATAAATTTTAAAAACTTTCCCCTTCTATCGATTTGATGAATCGTTTGACCAACTAATGCACCTTGAAATTGTTCTACTTCTAGCGGATACTTCACTATTTTTGGATATAATACAACCGTATCTTGAATTGTTTTTTCTACTACAAGTTGTTCTAATGTTTTACGTATTGTTTCCACTTCCGGTAATTCTGGCATCCTATTCACCCTTACTTTTTTTCATATTAGCTAGAAAAGACATGAGTGGTACCTACCTACCCCATGTCTTTTCTTTTATTTTGCATCATACCAAGATGGCCCAAAGTCATAATCTACTTTTAATGGTACGTCTAACTGTACTGCTTGTTCCATTACTTCTGGTACTACTATTTTTAACTTCTCGATTTCATCTTCTGGAGCTTCAAAAATCAATTCATCGTGCACTTGTAATAATAGTCTTGCACGCAATCCTTCTCGCTCTAAACATTGATCCATTTCAATCATTGCTTTTTTAATAATATCCGCTGCACTTCCTTGAATAGGTGTATTCATTGCCGTACGTTCAGCAAAACTTCGAATATTAAAGTTCCGACTATGAATATCTGGAATGTATCTTCTTCTGTGTAAAAGTGTCGTTACATACCCTTGTTCTTTTGCTACTTGAACAATTTCCTCCATGTATATTTTTACACCTTTAAAAATTTCGAAATAGCGCGTAATAAAATCTGCCGCTTCTTTTCTCGGAATCCCTAGATTCTGTGACAATCCATAATCACTAATGCCATACACAATGCCAAAATTCACTGCTTTCGCTTGTCTTCTCATTAAAGGTGTTACTTCTCCTTCAGAAACATGAAAAACATCCATCGCCGTTTTTGTATGAATATCCATTCCTTGTTTAAATGCAGCAATCAATCGCTCATCTTGCGACATATGTGCTAAAACCCGAAGTTCAATTTGCGAATAGTCCGCCGCAAACATCATCCAATCTGGTTCAGAAGGAACAAATGCTTTCCGTATTTTCCGTCCTTCTTCAATCCTAATCGGAATATTTTGCAAGTTGGGATCTGTAGAACTAAGACGTCCTGTTTGCGTTAAGGCTTGATTAAAACGGGTATGAATATGTCCTGTTTTAGTGTTTACTTCTTTTAATAATCCTTCTACATATGTAGAATTTAATTTTCCTAATTGACGATAATCAAAAATAAGCGGGATGATTTCATGTTGATGCTGTAATTTTTCTAATACATCCGCACTCGTTGAGTAACCAGTTTTTGTTTTTTTAATTACTGGTAATTGTAACTTTTCAAATAAAATTTCTCCTAACTGCTTAGGTGAATTAATATTAAATGAAACACCTGCTAGCTCGTGAATTTGTTTTTCAATTTCTTCTAAACGTTCATCTAATTCTTTGCCCATTTGTTTTAAAATTTCCGTATCGATGCAAACACCTTGCTCTTCCATTTTCGCTAAAATCGTACTTAATGGAATTTCTAAATCATTTAATAAGGAAAGTTGCTCGTTTTCGCGTAAACGTGCAATCATTTTTTCTTTTAACGCATAAATCGTCGCTGCTTTTTTTACTGTATGAAGCGCAATCACATCTTCCCCTGGAAGATGTCTTTTTGCCCCCTTTCCATACACAACATCATGATGTTCGACATCTGTCATTTGGAACAAAGGAGCAATGTCTGCTAAATCATTTTTTGTTTCAGCAGGATTTAACACATAAGATGCTAACAATACATCAAAGTTAATTCCTTTAAGAGGTGCTTTTTTCCAATGCAGCGCTACGATTTCCTTTTTCGCATCAAACACCCATTTTTTCTTTGATTCATCTTGTAGCCATTGAAGAAATGGTTCACTTGCTAACGCTACATCGGTTGGGATAAAAAATAATCCTTCTTTGTTTTTTAAAGCAAAACCGCGAATCGCTGCATCATGATAATTTTCTTTTTCTACTTCTACGACAAGGGCAGCTTCTTCTTGTAAATGTTTGTCTTCAATTGCTGTAACTTTTTCATACTTCCATTCTTTTTGTTCTTTTTCAGTAACGGTATGTTGTTTATCATTGCTAATCCGTTCAATAAGAGAATTAAAATCCATTTCCCTAAAAAAAGATAACAGAGTTTCTTTATCGTACCCATCATATTTTAAATCTTCAAAAGATAAAGGTAACGGCACATCACGAAAAATCGTTGCGAGTTTTTTGCTTAATATCGCATCTTCTTTATAATTTTGTAAGTTTTCCTTTAATTTTTTTCCAGAGATCTGCTCAATATTTTCTAAAACAGCTTCAATCGAACCAAATTCATGTAAAAGTTTTAATGCTGTTTTTTCACCAATACCAGGAACACCAGGGATATTATCTGATTTATCGCCCATTAATCCTTTCATATCAATAATTTTTTCCGGAGATAACCCGTACTTATCTTTTATCGCTTCTACTGTATAAATATCTAATTCACTAATTCCCTTTCTAGTAACACAAACGGATACATGCTCATCTACGAGTTGCAGTAAATCTTTATCTCCTGAATAAACGATAACCTCTACTTCTTCTTCACCCTGCATTTGTTTCGTCATTGTGCCAATTATATCATCACCTTCAAAGCGATCTAATTCAAACCATTTCATATTCATTGATTCAATTAACTGACGAATAAAAGGGAATTGCTCAGATAACTCACCAGGTGTTTTTGCTCGTCCACCTTTATATTCTTTGTATGTTTCATGACGAAAAGTTGTTTTTCCGGCATCAAATGCCACTAATACATGAGTCGGTTTTTCTTCTTCAATCATTTTCATTAAAATAGTCGTAAATCCATAAATCGCATTCGTATGAAGTCCGCGATCATTACTTAAAAGTGGAAGTGCAAAAAATGCGCGGTATGCTAAACTATTGCCATCTATTAAAACTAATTTACTCAAAGTATGAGCCCCTCTCTATCCTTCATAATATTTTCATTTTATCAAAAAGCATAAAGAAGAACAAAAAAAGGACGAGTACCTATTATAGGTCTCGTCAAAAAGTAAGGAGCCATATGCACCGTATGATGAAGGGGTCTTCCTTTATTATATTAACTGATGAACGTAAAGAATAAATAAAGGCTTTGTAAAGATTATGTTAAGTGTTCCTTTTTTTCTATTGGATTCTTAAAAAAGGTAATAGTAAAAGTAGAACCTTTTTCTTTTTCACTTTGTACAGAAATTTCTCCATGATGTGCTTCTACTAAATGTTTTACAATAGCTAAACCTAATCCTGTTCCCCCAGAATTACGACTCCTTGCTTTATCAATACGATAAAATCGTTCGAAAATACGTGAAATTTCCGACTCCTCCATCCCAATACCTGTATCTTTTACTACAAAGTCCACTTGTTCCTTTTTTTCTATTAAAGATACTTCAACTCTCCTTTGTGCAGGAGTATAATTAATGGCATTTGCGATAATATTTAACATGATTTGTTTGACACGTTCTGGGTCTGCTAACACAATTGTATCACCAACAATATTTTTCGTTAGCGTAATTTCTTTTTCTGTCACTTTATGATGAAGGATAAATAACACATCTTCAAATGTGTTTGTTAAATCAATGGTTTCCCAATTTAATTGAAAGTATTCTTGTTCAATTTTAGAAAGGTCCAGTAATTCTTGAATTAAATTTTGAAGTCGCTCGCTTTCTTCTAATATAATCGTCAGAAATTGCTCACGTAATTCTTTTTGTTCCATCGCACCATCTAACAACGTTTCGGAAAATCCTTTAATAGACGTGATTGGTGTTTTTAATTCATGACTAACATTGGCAACAAAGTCTTTACGCATTTGTTCTAATTTTTTTAGTTCTGTAATGTCATGAAAAACTAAAACAATTCCTTTTAATACATCACCAGCTCCTAGAATAGGAGCGCTATATACATCGAAATGGCGTCTCTCAATGCCAATCGGTAAAAGCATTTGTTGACGTACATTTTGTTCTGTCATAAAAATCTCTTCAATCATATTAACAACTTCATCATATGGAATTACTTCGTAGTACAGTTTATTTAACCAATCCGAAACTTCAAAATGAAACATTTCTTTACACGAACGATTCACTAACGTAATATATCCACGGTCATCAATTAATAGTAATCCGCTTCCCATATTTTCAATTAATGTTTCCAACCGTTCTTGTTGCATTTCATATGATTTCGTCATTTGCTGCAAATTTCGTGCTAATACATTAATTGATTGGCTAAGTTCTCCTGTTTCATCTACATTTTGTTCATACGTTCTTGCTTGGAAATTCCCTTTTGCTAATTCCCTAGAAACACGCGTAACATCTTCAATTGGTTGAATAAATTGTCCAGTAATTTTCGCTAATAATAAAATAAGCATAATACCAGCAATGGATAACGTAATTACTATTAAATTCCATATTTTTTTATTAACATCGTTTAATTCTGTATCTGAAATACATAATCGGATAAAACCAATTGTTTCATTTTTCTCGGTAATTGGCAATGCGTAATACAGGACATTTTGATTTTCTTCTCGTTGGAAATACGTAGTGTTTGTTTTATAAGAAAAATCAACATTTTTCACGATAATGTTATCCGGATTGCCATTATAATTGGCCATCACTTGTTGATCCGTTGAGAAAACCGTAATCCAAGCGTTTAATTCTTGACTTAGCTTTCGTACTTCTTGTGTTACATTCGTATCCGTTATTCCTTGTTGCTCCATCACTTCACGAACTAATAATGTTTTCATATGTAGCTCATCATTTAATTTTGCTTCGTATGTTATTTTTAATATTTGGCCTAATATAAATCCAAGACCAAATAAAACAAGTAAGATGAGAGAAATAGAGGCCATAATAAAGCGGGATCGTAACTTTACCATTGTTATTTTGGTTCCTCTAGTTTATATCCCAAGCCGCGGATTGTTTTAATATACATTGGTTTTTTCGTATTCTCTTCAATTTTCTCACGTAAATGGCTAATATGTACATCGACAATTCTTGTATCTCCTGTAAAATCATAATTCCAAACAGCACTTAATAATTGATCTCTCGTTAACACGCGATTTTTATGATGAGCTAAATATAATAGCAATTCAAATTCTTTCGGTGTTAAATCTAATTTTTGTTCTTGGTAGGACGCTTCATATTGATCGGGATAAATAATTAAATCTTTGATTTTTATTTTTTCTTGTGCCATCACTTTATTTTTCTCTACATCTTGTGTACGAGTTCCTGTTGTTCTGCGAATAATCGCTTTTACTCGTGCAACTAGTTCACGTGGGCTAAATGGTTTTGTCATATAATCATCTGCCCCTAATTCTAAACCTAGCACTTTATCAAATTCATCATCTTTTGCAGTTAGCATTAAAATCGGTGTTTCAATATGTTTTAAACGCATTTGTTTACATACTTCCATCCCATCTAACTCAGGGAGCATTAAGTCTAAAATCATGACATCTGCTTGTTCTGTTTCTGCTAATTCCAATGCTTTTTTTCCATCCATTGCAGTTAAAACGTTAAATCCAGCTTGTTCTAGATTATATTGGAGCAATGTTACAATTGATAACTCATCATCTACAACTATTACTTTTTTTGACATGTATATCCCTCCACAAAAACGTTTTCTCATGCCTTTTTATTTTTTGTTGACATGATACAATTTTTCCATTTTTAGAGGAAAAGTTCCCCTTTGTTAAAACCCCTTCATCTTTTGCTCCAAAAATAGATGATTCTCTTTATGCTTATGTTTATTTTTGTATGGATTCATGTACTTCTGCTATTTTATTGTACGCACCATCTAAAATTTCGACTCCTTCTTCTAACCATTCCTTCTGTTCCATGTTTTCATCATAATAACCTTGAATGAGTGCTAGCGCTTTTTTTCTTTCTTCAATAGCAGTTTTTAATTTTGTGTATTCTTTTTCATTGTCTTTCGTAACATAATTGTTTCTCATCATATCTTCCGCGATTCGGTCGTTAATTGTAACCGCAATTCCGATTTGGTTAGATGCTTTTACTGAACTATATTCTCCAGTGTCTGTCATGTTAATTGTTTCTTTTACATTTTTTTGTGTAGATGTTGCTTCGTCATACACGTATTTTACAAATTTTTCGAAACTTTCATTTGTTTTTTCTGTATAAACTTCCTCTGAACATCCTGTCATCATTGATAGTAAAAGAATAAGTATGAGTGCATAACTCCACCTTTTCATATTAACCTCCTAAGCCCTCTATGTACACTTTCATCATACTATATTGGTGACAAATAAAAAAGGACTCAGAATTAGTTATCTGAGTCCTTTTTTCATATAATTAGCCTAAAATAGCCATTACGCTCCGTACAGCTTCAGCCGATTGATCTAACGCAGCTTTTTCATTTGCCGTTAAATCGAGTTCGATGATTTGTTCAATTCCATTAGCACCTAGAATAGTAGGTACACCTAGGTAAATACCTTCATAACCATATTCACCTTCAAGATATGCGATAGCAGGTAAAACACGACGTTGGTCTTTTACCATTGCTTCTACCATTTCTACGATAGCTGCTGCTGGTGCATAATATGCAGAACCGTTTCCTAACAGGTTAACGATTTCTCCACCACCAACACGAGTTCGTTGAACGATTTTTTCTAAACGATCTGCTGGAATTAACTTTTCTAATGGAATACCACCAGCGTATGAATAACGCACTAATGGGACCATTGTGTCACCGTGTCCTCCAAGAACAAAACCTGTAATATCTTTAACAGAAAGGTTTAATTCTTGCGCAACAAACGTACGAAAACGAGCAGTATCAAGTACACCTGATTGTCCGATTACGCGTTCTTTCGGAAATCCTGATTCTTTCCAAATTGTATACGTCATTGCATCTACTGGATTTGTTAATACAACGATAATCGCATTGGGAGAATACTTGGCAATTTCAGCTGCAACAGATTTCATAATTTTAGCGTTTGTATTCACTAAATCATCTCGGCTCATACCTGGTTTACGAGCGATACCAGCTGTTACTACAACTACATCAGAATCTTTCGTATCTTCGTAGTTTGATGTACCGATTATATTTGCATCAAACCCTTGAACGGGGCTAGCTTCTAACATATCTAGCGCTTTCCCCTTCGTTGGGTTTTCTGCTTGAGGGATGTCCACTAATACAATATCACCAAGCTCTTTTTGAGCTGCTAAAAATGCAGTCGTTGCACCAGTAAAACCAGCACCTATTACTGAGATTTTTTTTCGGTTTAATGCCATGGTTCATTCCCTCCTATAGTTGTATGGGCTATGATTAGTCCAAGTTTTTGATTAATTCATCAGCAAATTGAGAACATTTCACTTCTGTTGCACCGTCCATTAAACGAGCGAAGTCATATGTTACAACTTTAGAAGCAATTGTTTTTTCCATTGATTTAACAATTAAATCTGCAGCTTCTTTCCATCCTAGGTGTTCAAGCATTAATACACCAGAAAGAATAAGAGAAGATGGGTTAACTTTATCTAAACCAGCATATTTAGGAGCTGTACCGTGTGTTGCTTCGAAAATAGCATGTCCAGTTACATAGTTAATGTTCGCACCTGGAGCGATACCGATACCACCAACTTGTGCTGCTAATGCATCAGAAATGTAGTCACCGTTTAAGTTCATTGTTGCAACAACATCGAACTCTTTTGGACGAGTTAAAATTTGTTGTAAGAAGATATCAGCAATTGAATCTTTTACTAAAATTTTACCAGCTGCTAATGCTTCTTCCTGTGCTTTATCTGCAGCTTCTTGACCTTGTTCAGCTTTGATACGATCGTATTGATCCCAAGTGAATACTTTATCGCCAAATTCTTGTTCAGCTACTTCGTAACCCCATTTTTTGAACGCACCTTCAGTAAATTTCATAATGTTACCTTTATGAACTAATGTAAGGCTTTTGCGTCCTTCAGAAATTGCGTAGTTAATTGCTGCACGAACTAAACGTTTTGTACCTTCTTCTGAAACTGGTTTAATACCGATACCTGAAGTTTCAGGGAAACGGATTTTACTTACACCCATTTCATTTTGTAAGAAGTCGATGATTTTTTTCACTGCATCAGAGCCTTTTTCCCATTCGATACCCGCATAAATATCTTCAGTGTTTTCACGGAAAATAACCATATCTGTATCTTCAGGACGTTTAACTGGAGAAGGTACTCCGTCGAAATAACGTACTGGACGTAAGCAAGTAAATAAGTCTAACTCTTGACGAAGTGCAACGTTCAACGAACGAATTCCTCCACCGATTGGAGTTGTTAAAGGACCTTTAATTGCGATTATGTAGTCGCGAATAACTTCTAATGTTTCAGCAGGCAGCCATTCACCAGTTTGGTTGAATGCTTTTTCGCCAGCTAATACTTCTTTCCATACGATACCTTTTTTACCGTTGTATGCTTTTTCAACACCTGCTTCTAAAACACGAGATGCTGCAGCCCAAATATCTGGACCTGTTCCGTCACCTTCGATAAATGGGATAATTGGGAAATCTGGTACATTTAATACACTGTTTTTTACAGTAATGCGTTCTCCTTGTGCCACACTACATACCTCCTAACATGGATTTGAGCTATTATATATATTTTTATCATGATACAGGGAGGTCTAGCCTCCCTATATATTCATACTATTTATTTCTCTAAATTGCAATATTTCAAACATAATTAACGATTTTCAACTGGAACCCACTTTTGATGAGATTCACCAACGTATTCAGCACGTGGACGGATTAAACGGTTATTTGCATATTGTTCTAAAATATGTGCAATCCAACCAGACATACGGCTCACAGCAAAGATTGGTGTAAATAAATCATGATCAATACCTAAGCTGTGGTATACACTTGCAGAGAAGAAGTCTACGTTTGGTGGTAATCCTTTTTCTCCAGTCACGATGTCATTAATTTTAACAGACATTTGGTAAAGTTCTGGTTCACCTGTTAAATGTGTTAATTTTTCTGACATTGCTTTTAAATGTTTTGCACGTGGGTCACCTGTACGATATACACGATGACCGAATCCCATGATTTTTTCTTTGTTTGCTAATTTGTTGTGAATATACGTGTCAACATTATCAAGAGATCCGATTTCTGTTAACATTTTCATTACTTGTTCATTTGCACCACCATGTAAAGGCCCTTTTAAAGCACCGATAGCTGAAGTAACACCACTGTAAATATCAGAAAGTGTTGCTACACATACACGTGCTGTAAAAGTAGATGCATTTAATTCATGGTCTGCATGTAATACTAATGCTTTGTTAAATGCTTCAACTGCGATTGCTTCAGGTTCTTTTCCTGATAACATATATAAGAAGTTTTCAGCAAATGATAAATCTGCACGTGGAGCGATAGGTTCTTGTCCACTACGAATGCGAGAAAACGCTGTCACAATTGTACTTACTTTTGCTTGTAAACGAATTGCTTTGCAACGGTTTGCTTCTTCGCTCATATCATCAGCTTCTTCATCATGTAACCCCAACATGGATACAGCTGTACGTAATGCTGCCATTGGATGAACTTTGTCGATAGGGAACGTTTTCATAAAATCAATAACTTCTTGTGGAAGTGCTGCATTTTCTGCCAGTTCCTTTTTAAAACCATCCAGTTCTGCTTGGTTCGGTAATTTGCCAAACCATAATAAGTAAACAACCTCTTCAAAGCTAGCATGTTCTGTTAAATCATCAATGCTATAACCTCTGTAAGTTAACATATCATCAATAATTGAACTAATGGAAGATTGAGTTGCTACTACCCCTTCAAGACCGCGTGTTGTCGTCATTATTATCTCTCCTTTTTTTAAAATTTTGAATTCCCCTGTGTTTAATATCAGCTTTTCTGTAGTTAAGGCGATTAAAAGTTCGCCAGTAAACTATGTAGGAAGAAGTGGTACAGTTTATATTATATACAATTTCAAACGTTTTGTGAATGAAAACGTAATATTTCATGTATCTTTTATTTTTTAAAAATAGAAATTAACTGTGTTTCTTCTGCTTTATTGCTGTTCATAGCGGAAAAAGATACTGTATCATTTTTAAAAACATGTAAGCGATTCCAGCTGCTATTACAGGACCAACTGCTACTCCTTTAAAAAACACAACCGCTAATATAGTACCAAACACTAATGCGGTAGTTAAATGTGGATCAACAGCTAACAAATCAATCCCACGCGCACCGAGAAGTGCTACAGCGATACCAGCACCAAGAGCCACCCATCCTGTTAACGTTTTCATTGCATCCGCTAATTGTTTGAATCCTATTTCTCCTGTCGCAATTGGGATTAAAACGGCAATTGTAATAATGGTGACACCCCAATTGATTCCTTTTTTCTGGATAACTGGAAACAATTTTTCATCTAATTGAAAAATTTTAATAAGAAATAAAAAACAAACAGCCACAAGCAATGATTGGTTTTTCGAAATTATTGCTATGATGAGTAGTAATAGTAAAAAAAGTGTTGCTTGTGAAAACATGTTGTTACTCCATCCTTCCTTACATAGCTCGGAAACAATTTTATTTTATCACATAAATATAAAAGGACCAAAAATAATGAATTATGATTCAGTTTTTATTTTTTCCATGCTTTAATTTGTAGAGGAGGATATTTTTTTCTTTTGGATGTAAAATTGAAAATTTTCATGAAAACAAGTAAACTATTTACATAATCATACAGAAGGAGGTGGCTCAACCCCTTGAATAAAAATTACATTTATCAATGGTTACGTGCTCTTAACGTATTATTCATTTTGACTTTAATTTCTGTTGCTACATATTATTTATGGAAAGTAACCTATCCATTCGTATTTGCTATTTTATTCGCATTTATGATGAATCCAATTGTAAATTTTCTAGAAAAGAAAGTAAAGTTACCACGCGGACTTTCTGTTTTTACGACAATGGTTTTAATTGTTGGGGTCATTGTCGGGCTTGTTTCTTTATTAATTGCAGAAATAATTGCTGGAACAACTTACTTAGCAGCAGTCGTACCAGAACAGTTCAAACGATTAGTAAAATACATTGAAGAATTATTTACAGCACAAATTATTCCTTTTTACAATCGATTAAATGAGATGTTTAATACATTAAGTTTAAATCAAAAGGAAACAGTAATTGACAACATCCAAAATGTCGGATCAAAAGTAGGGACTAGTGTGGCAAGATTTTTACAGGAGATATTAAATGGAATCCCGACGCTCTTAGCTAAAATGCCAAACTTAGCAACTGTTTTTATTTTCACCTTACTCGCTACTTTTTTTATTAGCAAAGATTGGTACAAATTAAAAATTCGTGTTAAGCAATTAATGCCGCACCGCGTTTCTAAAAGTACAGGACATGTTATTGACGAACTAAAAAAAGCACTGTTTGGTTTTATGAAAGCACAGCTGACCTTAATCTCCCTAACGTTTGGAATCGTGCTAATTGGATTATTTATTTTACGTGTAGATTATGCATTTACGATTGCTCTTATACTCGGTATTTTAGATTTATTACCTTATTTAGGAGTAGGGACTGTTTTAATTCCATGGGCACTGTATTCCTTTTTCTCTGGAAATATTGGATTAGGATTCGGATTATCGATTCTTTATATGGTAACAGTTATTCAACGCCAACTTGCCGAGCCAAAAATATTATCGTCTAAAATCGGAATAGATCCACTAGCAACGTTAGTTTCTTTATTTATTGGTTTTAAATTATTAGGTTTCTTAGGGCTTATTGCCGGTCCTATTACATTAGTCATTATTCGTACGCTCCATTCCGCGAATGTTTTTCGTGATCTTTGGAGTTACATCGTTGGAAAAGAAAAACCTACTGCATAAAAAAATCCTCTTCTATAAGAGGATTTTTTTATGGTCTTCGATACGTATATACAACTGTTTGGCGAATCATTTTTTGTTTAAAATAGGAAAGCATCCATTGACGCACTTTCACTCGTGTAACAGGGAGTAATAATAGTAATCCGATAGCATCGGTGAAAAATCCAGGAGTAATTAGTAAAATACCACCGGCTAAAATGAGCGCACCATCTATTAAAGAATCTCCTGGCATTTGCCCATTTTGTACATTCTGTTGCAAATCACGCCAAGCTTTCAATCCTTGAGATTTTGCTAAATAGCCACCTATAATTCCTGTTGCTAATATAATAGCTAACGTCCACATCACACCGATTGTTTTCCCTGCTAACATAAACAAAAACACTTCCGTTGTTGGCACGACAAAAATGGCTAACATGATGAATTTAAACATTGCTACTCCTCCATGAGTTTCTTTATTTCATTATGCAACGAGGGATGATGTTTCTTCAAGGAAACTGGCTTTAAATCTTTATTTGTCCAAGCGTGTTTCGTTTCTCCTATTACTAATCGTTCATCCGTTCCTTTTTTATATACTTCATAATAAAAATGAATTCGAACGTTCGTACATTCTTTCATTGTTGTTTTGACGACAACAATATCATCATATTTTGCTGGTGACTTATATCGAATGGATGATTCATAAAGCGGTAATAACAACCCAGCTTTTTCTAAATCTGCATACGACATTCCTAACTTCTCACGAATCCATTCTGTTCTCCCTACTTCAAACCAAGAAAAATAATTTCTATGGTGAACAACGCCCATTTGATCTGTTTCACTATAACGAACTCGAAACTCTGTTTCTGTCATCTCTTTCCTCCATTCAAAAAGAAATGTTCCACATTTGCTTATAATACACTTGCATGTCCTTGATAAATAGAACCGCGTTGACTATCAACAGTAATCTCTTGACCATCTTCAAAAATTTCTGTTGCGTTTTTTACTCCTACAACAACAGGAATGCCGATACTAAGACCAACAATTGCTGCGTGGCTTGTTAATCCACTTTCTTCTGTTATAATCGCCACTGCTTTTTTCATCGCTTCTACCATATCGATATCCGTTGTTTTTGTTACAAGGATACTATGTTTATCCATTTTTCTTAACGCTTCTTCTCTGCTATTTGCAACAACTACTTTCCCATAGACAGATTGACGTCCTACGCCTTGTCCTTTGGCCAATACATCTCCCACTACATGCACTTTTAAAAGGTTTGTTGTCCCAATTTCATTAACAGGAACACCAGCAGTAATGACGACTAAATCACCGTATGTAATCATTTCTGTTTTCAATGATTCATCCACTGCGCTGTCAAGAAGTTCATCTGTTGTATGCACTTTTTTTCCCAACGTAGCATATACACCCCAAAGTAACGATAAACGTCTAAGTACTGGCTCATGGCTAGTAACTGCAATGATTGGAGATTGTGGACGATATTTTGAAATCATTCGTGCAGTATGTCCACTTTCTGTTGCTGTAATAATCGCTTTTGCTTTTAAATTATAAGCAGTATGAGAAACTGATTGGCTAATCGCATCTGTAATAGTTGGTAGAGTTGATTTTGTTCGATTGTTTAGCATTTGTTTGTATGGTAAAGCTGCTTCTACCCTTTTGGCGATTTTATCCATTGTACTAACTGCTTCTAAAGGATATTTCCCAGCTGCTGTTTCTCCACTTAACATAATGGCATCGGTGCCGTCAAAAATCGCATTCGCGACATCGCTTGCTTCCGCTCTAGTTGGACGTGGATTCCGTTGCATCGAATCTAACATTTGTGTAGCAGTAATAACTGGTTTGGCCCGTTCATTACATTTTTGAATTAACTCTTTTTGTACAAGTGGAACTTCTTCGGCTGGAATTTCTACTCCTAAATCTCCACGAGCTACCATTAGGCCGTCTGATACTTCTAAAATTTCGTTAATATTATCTACCCCTTCTCGATTTTCGATTTTAGGGATAATTTGAATATGAGTAGCATTGTTTTTCTCTAAAATTTTTCGAATTTCTAATACATCTTTTGCCCGTCTTACAAACGATGCTGCAATAAAGTCAATGCCCTCTTCGATACCAAATTCAATATCAGCTGCATCTTTTTCTGTCATTCCTGGTAAGTTAATACGAACATTCGGAATATTAACTCCTTTCCGATTTTTTAATACTCCAGCATTTTTTACAACAGTAATAATTTCTTTTGTTTCTTGATGTTTTTTTGTTACCTCTAATGCAATTAATCCATCATCTAATAAAATGGTAGAACCTACTTCAATATCGTTAATTAAGCCTGGATAAGACACGGAAATTTCTTTTTCATTGCCTACGATTTCTTCCATGGAAACACGCAACGTTTGATCAACATCTAACGTGATTTCTCCTTTTTCCAACATTCCAGTCCGAATTTCAGGTCCCTTTGTATCTAATAAAATTCCTACTGTTTGATTCGCTATTTTTGCTGCTTCTCTAATATTTTTAATTCTTGCTCGGTGTTCTTCATGATTTCCATGTGAAAAATTTAAACGAGCAACATTCATTCCCGCTTTAATTAGTTCAACGAGCATTTCAACGGACTCACTCGCTGGTCCAATGGTACAAACAATTTTTGTTTTTCTCATCTGTTTGTTCCTCCTCATTTATATTGAAAGTTGTTTTGCAGCTTGATACGTTTGTTCTAGCACATCATATTTTTTATTCCAAATATGTTTAAATGGATGATGCACTAATTGTGGACCTTGTATACCAATCATAAAACCTGATTTTCCTTGTAAAAGCATTTCTACTGCTTCTACTCCCATTCTACTGGCTAATACGCGGTCAAATGCAGTCGGAGATCCACCGCGTTGGATATGTCCTAAGACAGAAATACGCGTTTCTAAGCCCGTTGCTTTTTCAATATAATCCGCTACTTCTTTGCTGTTTCCAGCACCTTCTGCCACTATAATAATACTATGACGCTTTCCTCTTTCATATCCTCGCACGACACGTCTCGCAATGGTTTCTAATGATTCTGTTACTTCTGGAATAACAATCGATTCTGCACCAGCAGCAAGGCCAGACCATAACGCAATATCTCCATTACCTCTACCCATTACTTCGATTATGTATGTCCGTTCATGACTTGTAGCTGTATCACGAATTTTATCAATTGCCTCAATGACTGTATTAATCGATGTATCGAAACCAATCGTAAACTGTGTTCCTAACACGTCGTTATCAATCGTCGCTGGAATACCAATTGTTTTTATTCCTTGTTGGTGCAAAGCATGTGCCCCTTTAAAAGAACCATCGCCACCAATAACAATCACTGCATCGATACCGAAAAAAGATAGTTGCTCCAATGCTTCTTGAAACCCTTCTTCCGTCATAAATTCTTTACTTCTTGCTGTGTAGAGCATCGTACCACCGCGATGAATAATCCCCCCTACATCTCCAAGCTGTAATGGTTTCACATCTCCTTCAATAAGACCTTGATAGCCACGATAAATACCGTACACGTCTAAATGTTCGTATATACTTTTACGTGTAACTGCTCGAATGGCTGCATTCATTCCAGGTGCATCCCCGCCGCTCGTTAATACAGCTATTTTTTTCATTGTAAATCCCCCATCTCTCTTTCTTACTCTACCAAAGAGTGCATGTTCACTCAAACTACTTTCATACTCCTTCTTTTATTGTTACCCACTTTTTAAAAAAAAGAAAAGAAAAAAGACGCATATGCGCCTTTCTTAACAATATCTTAATATTCTAACAAAGCATATTGTCCTATTTGTTTATATTTATTATATCGATCTTCTATTAATTGTTCTGTAGTGAACGACATTAATTCGGTTAGCGCTTTCCCGATTGTTGCTTTCACTTTCTGTGCTTGTTCATCGTAATTTTGATGAGCACCGCCTTTTATTTCTTCGATAATACCGTCAATAACCTTTAACTCTTGTAAATCTTGTGCCGTAATCATCATCGATTCCGCTGCTTGTTTCGCATATTTTGCATCTTTCCATAAAATAGATGCTGCACCTTCTGGAGAAATAACAGAATACGTTGCATTTTCTAACATGTACATTCTATTTCCTACACCAATACCGAGTGCACCACCACTTCCGCCTTCTCCGATAATGATTGTAATAATCGGAACTTTAAGTCCTGCCATTTCAAATAAATTTTTCGCAATTGCTTCACTTTGCCCACGTTCTTCTGCTTCTTTTCCTGGATAAGCGCCTTTTGTATCAATAAATGTAATAATTGGTCGATTAAATTTTTCTGCCTGTTTCATCAAACGTAATGCTTTTCGATACCCTTCTGGATGTGGCATTCCAAAATTACGGCGAATGTTTTCTTTTGTTGTTTTTCCACGTTGATGACCAATAACCGTTACAGGAATGCCGTTAAATTTGCCAATCCCACCAACGATTGCTTCATCATCCCCGTATACACGATCCCCATGCAATTCAATGAACGTATCAAAAATACGTTCAATGTAATCTAATGTTGTTGGACGTGTATGTAAACGAGCAATTTGTACACGATCCCAAGGTTCTATATTACCATATATGTCATCTTCTAATTTTCTTAATCGCTCTTCTAATTGAAGGATTTCATTAGATAAATCGATTCCTTGTTTTAATGATAACTCTTTTAATTCGATAATTTTTTGTCTTAACTCTTTGATTGGACGTTCAAATTCTAATTCTACACTCATTTTTTTTCCTCCTTTGATACTTGAATATCAAGGACTTGATATAACGTCTGTTTCATCTCTTTCCTTGGAATTATTTTATCTAATTGTCCGTGTTTTAATAAAAATTCTGCTGTTTGAAAATCATCCGGTAATTTCTCGCGAATAGTTTGTTCAATAATCCGTCGACCAGCAAAACCGATTAACGCTTGTGGTTCAGCAAAATTATAATCTCCTAACGAAGCAAAACTTGCGGATACGCCACCTGTCGTTGGGTACGTCATAACAGAAATAAACAATCCACCACTTTCACTAAATGCTTTTAGCGCCACACTTGTTTTTGCCATTTGCATTAAGCTTAAAACACCTTCTTGCATTCTTGCTCCACCAGATGCAGTAAAAATAATAAAGGGAATCTGTTTTTCTTTTGCTTTTTCAATTGCTCTCGTAATTTTTTCTCCTACTGCTGAACCCATGCTTCCCATACGGAAACGAGGATCCATGACTGCAATAGCTGTTTGGATACCATTAATCGTGCCTTCCCCTGTTACAACTGCTTCATTTAATTTTGATTGTTTCATATCCTTTTTAATTTTTTTATCATATCCCGGGAACGATAATGGATTGGCAGAAATAACATCTTGATCGTATTCTACAAAACTTTCTTCATCAAGAACAGACGCAATCCTTGCCTGTGCCGGCATTTGATGATAGTGCCCACAATGTAAACAAATATATGCATTATTTTCGATATCTTTTGTATAGTGTATTTTTTTACAGCTCGGACATTTCACAGCCAAACCTTCTGGAATATCAATTCGTTCTGTGTTAGCCTTTACTTTTACATACTGTTTCTTTTTAGGAAATATATTTCGAATCAATCTTATCCCTTCTTTCCTTTTCATTCTTATACCTTACATATTTATTCGTTATTATTCAGTATTTATAGAACTCTTTTTTAAAAAAATGTAAAAAATCGTTCTTTATCTTCAAATTTTATACTTAAAATTTAAAACTCGCAACCGCCATAAAAAGAAAACGTATTTTTATAAGGAAATCTTCCTTCCAGTTTATAATGAACAGCACACTATTCTACCAAATACGAAAAATAAAAGTACGAAACCATGGTTGATTTCGTACTCTATTTTTCTTCTTTATTCTTTTCCTATTTGTGTTAAACAACGTGTTTTTTCTGCTACTTCTTCTGGGTCTACTTTTCGTCGTGCCACTCCTGTTTCCATCGCTGTTTTTGCTACTGCTTTCGCAACTTCCGGTGCAACGCGAGGGTCAAATGGCCCAGGAATAACATAGTCTTCGTTTACTTCTTCTTCTGTTACAAGACCTGCCAATGCTTCTACCGCTGCCATTTTCATTTCATCGTTAATATGCGTTGCAAATACATCTAATGCCCCGCGGAAAATACCCGGGAAAGCTAATACGTTGTTCACTTGATTTGGGAAATCAGAACGTCCCGTTCCCACAATCTTTGCCCCAGCTTCTTTCGCTTCATGTGGCATAATTTCAGGTGTTGGATTTGCCATTGCAAAAATAATCGGATCTTCATTCATCGATTGCACCATTTCTTTTGTTAATGCTCCCGCAACAGACACCCCGATAAATACGTCCGCTCCTTTAATAACATCTTCTAAAGATCCTTTTTCCCGTTCAATATTCGTATATCGCGCCACTTCCTCTTTAATAGGATTCATCCCATTTGGGCGTCCTTCGTAAATAGCACCTTTCGAATCACACATAACCATATGATGGACACCAAAAGCATACAGAAGTTTAATAATCGCAATGCCAGCTGCCCCAGCTCCACTTGCGATTATTTTTATTTCGGACAATTTTTTTCCTGTTAATTTAAGTGCATTTAATAAGGCTGCCACTGTCACAATTGCTGTTCCGTGTTGATCATCATGAAAAACAGGAATACTCATTTCTCGTTTTAATCGTTCTTCAATTTCAAAACAATTAGGCGCTGCAATATCTTCTAGGTTAATGCCGCCAAACGCAGGCTCTAACGATTTAACCGTTTGAATGATTTCTTCTACACTATTACTTTTTAGGCAGAGTGGAAAAGCGTCAACTCCGGCAAAGCTTTTAAATAATACTGCTTTCCCTTCCATTACTGGGAGGGCTGCTTCTGGTCCTATATTTCCTAAACCTAATACAGCTGTACCATCGGAGACTACCGCTACTAAATTCCCCTTCATCGTATAATCATAGACATATCGTTTATCTTCATAAATTTCTTTGCACGGTTCAGCAACACCAGGAGAATAGGCTAAGCTTAAATCTTTCCCATTTTTAACCGGTACTTTTGATACTGTTTCTAATTTTCCTTGATTTAATTTATGCATGTGTAAAGCTTCTTCACGTAAAGTCGTCAATCTATCCACTCTCCTTTATTCATGACAAAAAACAAGGGTTCCATCCCTTTTTATTTCTTTTTATTGTGATTTATTACATTTATAAGTATCCACAATTCACATGGAGGAAAGAATATTTATTGAATTTTCACATTTTCTTCCCCAAGGTACTTCTTTAATTGCCATAAAGCGTGTTCAAAAGGGAATATATTCAAATCTGATGATAGTTGAATGATTTGTTTTTTAGAAACGTAATATAGTCGAACAGGCATGTACCCTGGAAAATGAGCAATAATATTTTTTAGTGCTCCTAATAGGGATGGATGTTCCTGATTCGGCTCGATTTTCAAAAATAATGTTTGGTTGTTTTCGTGTTGATCTACCACAACTTGTAAAAGCATCATCTGTTTAATGACACATTTATTTTTATATGTAGACTGAAAACGAATATATACTTTATTTTTTTCTTTTAATAACGGTAAACATTCAAAGTATTGATCTGGGAAGATTACCGCTTCTATTTCATTCGTTTCATCACTAATCGTAAGAAAAGCCATCCAATCATTTTTTTTCGTTTTAATTGTATGAATACGTTCAATATAAACGACCGCATCTACTAGCTGCTTGGTAGGACGGAGTGTGGATAAAGTAGTGAGTGGAAAACCTTCCACTCTCTCTTTTTCTAGTTGTATCGGATGACTAGTTACATAAAAACCAAACACTTCCTGTTCTTTTTCTAACTCATCTTCCACGTCCCATGGTTCCATTTCTACATAGCGGGGCTTTAATACATCATCAAATGGAAACAAGGAGTCTCCTTCATTTTCTGGAATAAGTTGTACGTAATCCATCGCACTTTGGATGGTGGCTAATAAAGACGCTCGATTCCGTTGAAATTCATCAAAACAACCCGCGATGACGAGTGATTCTATTATTTTATTCGAAATATGGTAGGGAGAAAGTCGTAAACAAAAATCAAAAAAGTCTGTAAATGTTTTTTTCTTTCGTTCCTTTAAAATAGCCGATACAATCTGCCCACCTGTATTTTTAATTGGAAGAAAGCTCATTCTGATTTTTCCATATTCTGGAATATAATAAAAACTACTTTTATTGATTGAAGGTGGTAAAATCTCTATGCCAATTTGTCTTGCTTCCATCATATATCGTTTCGTTTTTTCTGGTTGAGATAACACATTCGTTAGTAACGCCGTATAAAAATATAGCGGATAATGTACTTTTAAATAAGCTAATCGATAACTTAATGTACTATATGCAACAGCGTGGCTTCTATTAAAACCGTAATTAGCAAATCGTACAATTAAAGCATAAACATCTTCCGCTACTTTTTGGTCATATCCATTCTGTAAGCATCCTTGTACAAAATGTTTCCGTTCTCGCTCTAATAACTCACGTTTCTTTTTACTTACTGCCCGCCTTAATAAGTCGGCTTCCCCTAAACGAAATCCAGCCATCGTAGATGCTAATTGCATAATTTGTTCTTGGTACACAATAATCCCATACGTCATCTCTAAAATAGGTTTCAAATCAGAATGAAGATAAGAAATGTGCAGTGGATTTTTTTTATTTGCAATAAATTGATCAATTTGATCCATCGGTCCTGGACGATATAACGCGTTCACCGCAACAATATCTTCAAAATGAGTTGGTTTTAACTTTTGCAGTACTTCTCTCATACCTTGTGATTCTAATTGAAAAATTCCCGATGTTTCTCCGCTTGCTAATAGTTGAAACGTTTTCGTATCGTCAAATGGAATTTGATCCAGTTTGATTTCTTTTTTTTCAAACGTTTGAATAAGGGTTAAGATTTCTTCTATAAAAGACAAAGTACGCAATCCGAGAAAATCCATTTTTAATAATCCAAGTTCTTCTAAATATTCCATAGAAAACTGTGTAACGGTCGTTCCATCACTCGTTTTTTGAATAGGCGTAATTTTTGTCATCTGAATATCACTAATGATAACCCCTGCTGCATGGATTGATATATTTTTTGGTAGTCCTTCTAATGCTTTTGCTACTTGAAACACTCGTTTTGTTTCTTCTGATTGTTCTATCCACCTGGAAAATTCCAGAGATTGTTCAACTGCTTCTGATAACGTCATTTTTGGTCGTGCTGGGATATATTTAGCACCACGGTCAATTACTTTTACATCGACATTAAAAATTCTCCCGACATCACGAATGACTTGTCTTGCACCTAACGTACCGAATGTAATAATTTGCGCGACATATTCCTCTCCGTACTTTTCTTTTACGTACTCAATGACTTCTTGTCGTCTTTTATCGTTAAAATCGATATCAATATCCGGCATGGTAATTCGTGCTGGATTTAAAAATCGTTCAAATAATAAACCATATTTTATCGGATCTACTTTTGTAATCCCAAGTACATAACTAACAAGAGAGCCTGCCGCTGAACCACGACCAGGGCCTGTTAAAATGTTTTGTTTATTAGCAAAGCGCATAAAATCCCAAACGATTAAAAAATAATCATCAAACCCCATTTGATGAATGACTTGTAATTCATACGTTAATCGTTCTTCCATTGATGGTGTAATTTGTTGGTATCTTTTTTCCAACCCTTTATGACAAAGTTGGTGTAAAAACTGCTGACTTGTCACCCCTGTTGGCAATGGATAAGAAGGAAGATGATTTTCATGAAAAGAGATGTCTAATTGACAGCGTTTTGCAATTTCTACCGTCCGTTGCAACGCTTCCGTTTCATGCTGAAACATATCCATCCATTCTTCTTTTGATTTCAAATAAAATTCTGTAGAAGATAAACGCGTTCGATTTTCTGTAAACACTTTTTTATCTTCTTTTAAACAAAGTAAACAATCATGAAAGTATGCATCTTCTTTGTTTAAATAAAACACTTCATGCATCGCTACAAGAGGAATATTATGTTCTTTTGCTAATTCTTTTGTTGTTAACCAAAGCACTGCTTCCTCTTTAAGTCGATGATTTTCTAACCCTAAATATAGATTATTTAGAAATGCTTGTTGGTACATCTTTAACACTTTTTTCAATTGATCGGTTCGGTCATGAAATGCTTGAACTAAACCATTTCTTCCAGTTGCAATTGCAAGTAGGCCATCTGTATGTTGAAAAAGCACGTCACTTTTTATATAACCGTCCTCACCTTGCTGAATCACACTAGATATTTCCATTAATTGTTGATATCCGTCCATATTATATGCTAATAACACTAGTGCATGGATAGTCCCATCTGTTTCTTGTACGGTTGTATCTAATCCGATAATCGGTTTTATCCCTTCTTTTTGACACTTTTTATAAAAGGAAAGAGCACCATACATAACGTTTTTATCTGTTAGTGCTAACGTGTCGTATCCTAATTGCTTCGCCCGTTCCACCAGTTGTTCTATTCTACAAGTAGATTGTAACAAACTGTATTCGCTATGAACTCGAAGATGAACAACATTCATCTGTAACACATCCTCTATTCCATCTTTCCTTTATAGTACACGATTTTCAATAAAACACATAATAGAAAGGAAAAACGCATAAGAATACTTGAAGAATAATTTCACCTTCATTCCAAAATGTAAGGAGCGATTTCATTGTCGTCCCATGATGTAAAAATTATGATTATCGATTTTTTCATTTCCTTTGGTGTCATTATCGGTGGTTCGATCATCGGCGGTATCGGTTTTTACCTTGTCCATGAACGACCATTAACAGAGATTAACGAATTAGCAGGTCGTTTAAAAATTTGGGCCATCATTGCTGCCATTGGCGGTACATTTGAAACTTTTTATACGATTGAAAAAGGTCTGTTTTATGGAACGATGGACGAACTCATTCGCCATTCTTTATATATTTTTTCCGCGATGCTAGGCGCTCACTGTGCGACCATTCTTATTCAATGGTTAACAGGTCGTGATTTGACACTATGAGAATGTCGCCAATCTTTCATCACAAAGAGGCAAAACGATGGTTTAGTATTTTTTTTATAGGGATGCTTTTCGGTTGGTTCTTTTTTCTGTTAACATACGGATTAATTTATGAACGCCAAGTAGAGCGAATTAAACAACAAGACGAGCAGCTAAATGCGTTAAAAAAAGACTTAGCTATTTGGCGTGATGAAATAGAACAAAAAAATGCTGCTTATGAGAAACATTTATATTTACAACATATTGAAATTAAAGTAGAAAAAGCAGACAACCTTGATAGTTTAACTATCCACAGCATTAAAGAAAAAATGAAAGAACAACTACGCCCCTTATTAAAAAAAGAAATCAGTCAAATCGCTTCGAACAAAGAATTTATTTTTCAATCCATTGAAAAAAGTGTCATTGAACTTGATGATGAAACGTATGAAGTGCAGGTTGTGCATCTTTATTTATTCACGACACTCGAACTTCACGTTATCATTAAAAAAATTGTTTGATATGACAGAAAATTCACAAAAGTATTAAAGTTTTATCATTATTATAATGGATTTTTTAAAATTGTGAAGAGGCAAACTAGGTTTTTTCTAAATGTAAACGTTTTATTTCGAAATAAGCAAAAAATAATTATTTTTTCCTTTTTCTTTATCATCATTGCGATACAAAAACTCCCATTAGTTGAGGTTTTCTATGTATGTACCAAGGATAAAAAAATCTCTAGGTTCCCCTAGAGATTATTTACGATATAGTCTTGCTACATCATTTAATTCTGCTACTACTTTTTCGAGGTCTTCCCATTGATAAATTGTAGCACCAGAAGCTAACGGATGACCTCCACCATTATATTTTTCTGCAATCATGTTAATAACAGGTCCTTTTGAACGGAGGCGAACACGAATTTGTTCCTCTTCTTCTACGAAAAAGGCCCAAGCTAAAATACCATCAATATTTCCGAGCGTATTGATTAATTGTGAAGCTTCAAATGTCGTAATTTGAAATTCATCCATTAATGCTTTTGTTAGTTTCACGAAAGCAACACCATCTTCGGATAGTGTAACATGTTGTAAAATGTATCCTTGCAACCTAGCAACGTGCATCGGTGTTCGGTACATATCATCATATAGTGCTTTTCTTTCGAAATTATATTTCACTAATTCTCCCGCATATTGGAATGTTTTGGTCGTTGCATTCGGAAATAAAAAGCGCCCTGTATCTGCGACGATCCCTGCATATAATAAACGTGCGCCTTCGTCGTTTAATCTATACCCTTGATTTTTTCCTTGTTCATACAATTCATAAATTAATTCACTAGTAGAACTTGCCCCCGTGTCTACCCAACAAATATCCCCAAATGGTTCACGATTAGGATGGTGATCAATTTTTATCACTTTTTTCCCTGTCGCATATCTACTATCATCTACTCGTTCGGTATTTGCTGTATCACACACAATGACTAAAGCTTCTTTAAAAACTTTGTCTTCTACTGTATCCATTTTTGTTAAAAACGTTAAGTTAGGATTTTCCTCTCCAACGATATAAACGTTTTTTTCTGGAAACGTTGTTTGAATGATTTGTGCTAGTCCACCTTGTGACCCTAATGCATCTGGGTCAGGACGAACGTGGCGATGAATGATAATTGTATCGTGTTCTTTTATTTCCTTTAAAATTTGTTGCTTCATATGTAATCGCTCCTTTTATGAACCATAACTAATCATGGACAATTTTCACAACTATTTGTACAATTAGTATAGTTCAAAACTCTTTTTTTATCTTACCATAGTCTATACAATGGAGGAATTTTAAATGCCTGTGTTTGGTTTTTTAGCAGTGTTTGCAATTGGGCTATTTATTTTTTATCGTGCGAAAACATTATTCCGTTCGTTACCACCGTATGAATATGCTTGGACACGCGCAAAAGCACAAATTACATTAGCTGCTTTTCTTATCTTTTTTGCGACGAATCAATTGCTTCATTTAACAACAAAAGTAGCGTTAGTCGTCAATATTATTTTTATGGTTTTAGGAATCGCTAGTGCAATCCAAGGTATTAAAAAATATCGTTATTATACACCACTAGCTATTGACGAGGCACAAAATAAATCAGAATAAAAAAGTTCGGGATAATCCCGAACTTTTTTAATGGCGATCGATTAACTGAGCAGTCATTAACGCTTTCCCAACAATAGTTCCTTCTAAATATAACTCAACGTCCACTTTTCCAAATTTCCGACCTACTTCTAACATTTTAGGTTTTATATCTAGTACGCTATCAATTTGGACCGGTTTCATAAAATAAATGGTTAAATTCTCAACGACTAAATCTCCTTTTTTATATTGACGGAGGACACGATTTCCAGCCACTGTAATAATGGTCGTTAAGACACCATATGAAATTGTCCCTAAGTGATTCGTCATTTGTGGTGTTACTTCAAAACGATACGTGTTCTCTTCCTGTTCATCTTCTAATCGAGAATTAATTACGTCATCAATTGTTTCCCCAACCTGTGGTTGATTTTGAATCATTTGTAATGCCTTTAATACATCTTGTCGACTAATGACGCCTATTAAACGTTGTGATTGATCAACTACCGGTAATAGCTCAATTCCTTCCCAAACCATCTGATGTGCTGCTGTCGCAAGGGACGTCTTTTCATTCACAGTAATCACATTTTTCGTCATCACTTTTTCAATGAATGCTTCTTTATCTGCTTCTAAAATATCTTTACTCGTCACGATTCCTTGGATTTTCATGTTTTCATCTACGACAGGATAACGACTATGACTTGTTTGTTCATTTAATTCGTACCAACGCATCACATTTTCGGTTTTATACATAAAATTCGTTTTATCAATTGGAATTAAAATATCCGATACTAACACAATTTCTTTTTTAATTAATTGGTCATAAATAGCACGATTAATTAACGTTGCAACAGTAAACGTGTCATAACCAGTAGAAATAATCGGTAGCTGTAACTCGTCTGCTAATCGTTTCACTTCATCATTTGTATCAAAGCCTCCGGTAATTAACACTGCAGCACCGGTTTCAAGGGCAAACTCATGCGCTTTTTCACGGTTCCCAATAATTAATAAGCTTCCAGCATCAATATAGCGCATCATGGCATCTAATTTCATCGCACCGATTACAAATTTATTTAATGTTTTATGCAATCCTTCTTTTCCGCCAAGTACTTGACCGTCAACAATTTTAACTACTTCCGCAAACGTTAACTTTTCAATATTTTCTTTTTGCTTTTTCTTAATACGAATTGTTCCTACACGTTCAATTGTACTAACATATCCTTGGTTTTCCGCTTCTTTAATTGCCCGATAGGCCGTGCCTTCACTAACAGATAATTCTTTTGCAATCTGTCTCACGGAAATTTTCGTTCCAACTTCTAAAGAATCGATATAATGTAAAATCTGTTCATGTTTTGTGGCCAAAAAAATCACCATACTTTCAATCTTTTACTTGTTTCTTTTCTGTTTAACACCCGCTTATTCGGTGTGTATCATATGATTATACTAGGATATTTAACTGTTATATATAAAATGTTTTTCTATACATAAAGATAACCGATTATAGTTGAAATATCAACTTTTTCCTGTTATGTTATAGCATAAAAAAGAAACGATAAAAGATGAAAAGTAGGTCGGTCACATTTTACCTGTTATAATCAAACAAACTATTTTCATTCTAACTGTCTCTTTTTGATTGCTTAAAAAATGAGCATACGGATTGATTTTTTCCTCATTAACGTGAAGTAAGGCCCCCATTTCAAAACGTTAAGATAAGTGTGGAAATATTTTACAAAATTCACTTATAGCCGATTTCTTTATTTATCTGTAATGTTAATATCTCCCGTTCTCGTTCTAGCATAAACAGAAATAGCGCCATTCTTATGAATGTTTCCCTTTTCTTGAAAAACGTCGACCGAACCGACGTCTGTTTCAACGATAAAAGATACATCTTTTGGTTTTTCTTTTAATCGCATCGTAATATCCCCAACCTCTGTTGTGCACAACAGAGGTTTAGTAATGGTTGCTCCTTCATATGTAATATCTCCCGTTTTTGTTTCTAACTGTCCTTCTCCCGTTGTATCCACTGCTTCTATATCTCCTACTAGTAAACGAACAGAAAATGTTTCTGTCGTTCCATTTTTTATTTTCATATCACCTGTTGTAGAAATAATCGAAAGATCTTTCGTCACAATTGTATTAGCTGAAATATCCCCAACATTATTTTGTAAGTGAATGGCTTGAAACTCTTTTGCTGGAAGATATAGTCTTAAAGGAATTTCACTTTTATTTCGTTCAAGATTAAGCCCTTTTTTTACATCAGCTTTCCCTTTCGCAATAAGTTTTCTTTTTTCCATTTTTACTTGAACAGGTGCCTTTTTATCTTCTTTCCATTCTACTTTTATGAGTGCATCTTTACTTTGCTTAATTTCTATATCCGATACATTCAAATGAACGAAAATCTCCTCTACTTTACGAGCATCAAATGTTTGGGAACGGACGTTTTGACCATCTTGTTCTTGTAGGCGCCAAGCAAATAATATGCCAATAACGCCAACAGAAATCAATATAATTCCTATTATCCACGACTTTTTCTGAATCTTCATCTCTCTCAACACCCTTCTTTTTTCTACTCATCTACACAATTGTAAATAAAAAAGTTGGGTATTCCCCAACTTTTTCATCCTTTTCTGTTATACTTCTAATTTTTCTCCAGGCTTCACAATTTTTCCTTGATTTTTTTCTAAACGTTCTACAAATGCTAACGGATCTACTTCAATAACAGGGAATGTATCATAATGTATAGGAACGACTGTTTTTGCTTGAAGCCATTTAGAAGCAATAACTGCGTCTTTTATTCCCATTGTAAAATTATCCCCAATCGGTAAAAACGCAACGTCAATGTCGTTTAATTCTCCAAGCACTTTCATATCGGAAAATAAAGCGGTATCTCCCGCGTGGTAAATGGTTTTTCCTTCTGAAGTAAACAAAATTCCACAAGGCATTCCCATGTACGTAATCGTTTTCTTTTCTTCGTCCACAATGCTAGAACCGTGAAAAGCTTGTGTTAATTTTACTTGACCAAAATCAAACATATGAGAGCCACCAATATGCATCGGATGCGTACGTAATCCTTGAAAACCTAAATATGTAGCTAATTCAAAAGGAGCAACTACTAAGGCATCGTGCTTTTTGGCTAACATTTCTGTATCCCCGACATGATCGCCGTGCCCATGTGTGAGAAAAATAACATCTGGTTTAACTTCGTCCGCTGTTACAGGACTTAATCCATTTCCTGTAATAAATGGATCGATTAAAATGGTTTTATCGTTTGTTTCAATTTGAAGTGCTGAATGACCAAAATAAGTAATTTTCATGCTATACACTCCTTCTATTTGTTCCTTTTCCTCTTATTATCCATTGTATGTCCCTTCTTCTTTTTCTTCAACAACGTTGAACAAAATCCTGTCTTTCGATACAATTTGACCACCCTTTCTATTTTTTATTTATGAACTTTGTCTTATTTATTAAAAACGTTTATTCTAGTAAAGTAGCCTAAGTACCTAATAACAAAGGATTCTACGGAGGAGAGATAAAGTAAAATGAACAAACGACTAATAAAATTAATCGATTATTTACAAGAACAACATATAGATGCAGCTTGGATTAGCTCAACAGCAAATGTCTTTTATTTTACAAACTTTTATTGTGATCCACATGAACGCTTGTTATCACTTTTTGTTTTTAGCAACGGGGAGATAAAACTTATTTGCCCCAAAATGGAGGAGCAACGAGCGAAAGCAACCTTTACAGATGGTGAAATTATTAGTTATACCGATACAGATGATCCATTTTTCTTACTAACACAGTCTATTCAAAAAGCAAGTCTACCAACAAACAAAATGGCCATTGAAAAAGAACATTTATCGTTTAAACGTTATGAAAAATGGAATCATTTTATACATGAAACTTCATTTTGTTCCGTTACAGAAGTTTGTCAACAACTAAGGATGGTAAAAGATTCGGAAGAAATAAAAAAAATGCAAGTAGCTGCTACATTGGCAGATGAAGCAGTAGAAATCGGAATTGATGCATTAAAAGAAGGAAAAACAGAACTTGAAATCATTGCAACGATTGAATTTGAAATGAAGAAAAAAGACGTAGAATCAATGTCTTTTCCAACGATGGTGTTGTTCGGAGAGAATAGTGCAAATCCACATGGTATTCCAGGTACAACGACTCTTCAAAAAGGAGATTTTGTTTTATTTGATTTAGGTGTAGTCGTAGATGGATATTGCTCTGACATTACCCGTACAATTAGTTTCCATCATGTCAATGAACAACAAAAAGAAATATATCAAATCGTACAAACTGCTAATGAGCGCGCTATCGCCCATGCCAATGTCGGCACTAAAATAAATAAACTCGATTGGATTGCACGTTCGTGGATAAAAGAGAATGGCTACGGTGACTATTTTCCACATAGACTTGGTCATGGAATCGGAATTGACCTTCATGAAGCACCATTTGTAACAGCAACAAATGCAAGTACAATTCAAAATCAAATGACCTTTACGATTGAACCAGGAATTTATCTTCCGAATGTAGGAGGAGTTCGCATTGAAGATGACGTACTTGTAACAGAAACAGGTGCAAAAACACTTACTTCCTTTCCAAAACATTTAATCATCAAATAACAGATTATAATAAGTCCCCGATACGATATGTTTTAAAAGCCTAACGTATCGGGGACTGTTTGTAGTTTACTGTATTATCGCACTTCTTTCGGAGGGAAGTTAAAACTTCTGATTTTTGACGAAGTGCCTGTTTCTTTTCTTCCTTCATCCGCTCCCATTATCGAATGGTCATCATCATTCTCTGATTTTCTTGTAATTTTTCTTGATGACAATCAATAAAATATCAACACAACGCATTAAATGGACAATCATCCTCTTCCAGTTGATGAACAACATTAAAAGGACACTCTTGACAGTAAGTACTCATTTTTTTGAATATAATTTTCTAAAGCGATATGAGGTTTCGTCGCTAGGCGACCGCCATCTACAAAAAGGGCCATTCCAATTACATTTGGTACGACAACCTAATCGTGTGCATCGATATACATGTCATAAAACCAGTCTGTTGTTTTTTTGGTGAAATACCAAACAAATTAACAAAGTTCTCAGGAACCATGAGACAAGGAAAATCGGCTTTATGTTGAAAAAAATTAGAGCAGGCCGATAAGATGGCATCACTTTTAAATAAACAGTCCGTATGTACTCTCCCCATCCGAGAATTTGGCGAATAACCCCCTCTACACTTGCAACCGGATCTTTTCTTGTTGTATACGCCAGTTCTCAGCTTCTTTGAGAGTTAGTAACCCCATATTGATAGAAGCAGAAAGAAGCGAATGCGACATAAACGATTCTTCTACTAACATCGCACTTTGCTAACGACCAAACGTAGGTAAACGTGGTTCGATGAAATGACGAAAAGAAGAAAGTGCTTGCTCACGAGTAACAGGCCAAGCAAAATAATCGATATTACCTGGATGATGCGAAAAATGTTTTTTGCACATTCTTCATGACGTCAGACGTTATCGCATCTGGTGAAAACCATTGCAGTGCAGAAAATCGTCATATGACCATTTCCCTTCAATTGATTTTCTATCTTCCTATAAAATGTATTTCTTGTATCTTTCGGTAAAAAAACATTTTTCATACGCCATTTCCAGGTAACATTGCATAAGCTTCTTCTTGCGTTAACAAAAAGAGGGGACGATCACTTCTATGTCATCAATCAAAGAACGTTCCCATTTTTCCAGCGCACGATTCATCCGACTATCCGTCACAAAAGTTCTTTTAATCATCGTTGGTTGAAACTCTACTAAATGTGCTTTCCATGCGTCTGAGAACGAATCAGCTTGCCTATAATCAACTGTTAAACCATCTGCACGCAATTCTTCAGCAAAATGGCGCATCGCAGAAAAAATGAATACTAATTTTTGTTTATGATACTTTTGCCATTTCAAACGAGACATGGCTTCAATGAAAAGAATCACATCTGTCTGTTTATTTACTTCTTTTATAATTGGCAATGCATGGTTTAATTGGTCTCCTAAAATCCAGCGTGTAATCATCTGGTCACATTCCTTTTGCATCCCCAAATGGGAGTATCCATTACTTTTTCCATACCCATGTATATAGTTTCCCATCTTCATTTGTAAATCGAACATCTAACTTTTCTACTTCATATCCTGCTCGTCGAAGCATTTCTACCATCGATACGACCGTCTGTTTTTTATGAATATGAAGAGTTTGTAGCATCATTTCTACTTTTTCTTTCGCTTCCTTTCCTTCATATACAATGTCTCCTTGTTGATACATAAAATGTCCTTTATCGTACGCGAACATTTCACGATTACCATCTTTTACTAATTCCACAAAAATAACATACTCTTTTTGTGCATACGACACATTATTTCCGATAAAAAAACAAAAACATACAAAAAATAAGAGAAACATTTTATCGTAGCGCATTTCCATTCACCTCACTATTAGTATGTGAATGGAACAAAAAATTATGAACGATAACGATGAATCACATCAATTCCACCTGTCACTTCTACAACGGAACCTGTAACCATATCTGAATCTTCATGACATAAAAATGCGACCATTCTCGCAATGTCTTCTCCCGTTCCAGATCTTCCTACTGGTGTATGTTCATCTTGAATCAGACGTGCGTCTCCAATGGTAGCTTCTTTCATTGCTCCAACAATATTTCCCGGGCAAACCATATTTGCTGTCACCCCATATTTCGCTTCTTCTATGGCAATTGTTTTTGTTAATGACACAAGTCCTACTTTCGCAGCAGCAAATGCAGAACGATGAATCCAAGCAGGGGCACCTTGTGCTCCTTGAAAACCATATGTAATAATTCGACCGTATTTTTGTTTTCTCATATAAGGAATTGCTTCTTTAAACAAATAAAAGACACCACTTAAATTCCCTGAGATCATCTCTTCCCATTCTTCATCTTCATAATCTGCTAATTTTTTCCGTTCGAAAATGTAGGGGCCTGCGTTATTAATTAAACAATCAATTCGACCAAAACGATTCAAAATTAACGGCATCATCTTTTTACAATCTTCTTTTTTCGTTACATCACCTTGAAGAAGTTGAATATCAGAAGCACATTCTTTAAAGTCAGTTAATAATTGCTTGGCAGCTTCTTCATCACTACGAAAATTAACGGATACACTATATCCATTGCGGAGAAATTCCTCCGTTACTTTTCGTCCTAAACCTTTCGTTCCCGCGGTTATAAAAGCATGTCGTTTCATTTTTCCACCTCACCCCTTATTCTCTTTCTCTATCGTACTTGATGATAAAAAAAAATACAAAAAGAAGGTCCTAGAAAAAGAAACACTAGTAAAATCTATCTTTTTTCCTAGTTTTCTTTTACAATGAAAAGGGTATACATAATCTAAATAATATTTTTAGGGGGAATTTAATATGACTTCACAATACAAAAATATTTTAGTTGCTGTTGACGGTTCAGAAGAAGCAAAAAAATCATTCAATAAATCACTTGAAATTGCAAAAGCAGACAGTGCCAAACTTTTCATCACATATGTCATTGATACTCGTACATTTGCTTCTATTGATGCATACGATCGCACAATCGCCGAACGCTCTCGTTTATTCGGGGAAGAATTATTAAACGAATACAAAGAAACAGCTGAAAAAGCTGGAGTGACTAACGTAGAGACAATTTTAGAATACGGTTCACCAAAAGTGGAAATCCCACGTGAAATCGCCCCAAAACAAGAAATAGACTTAATCGTTTGTGGTGCAACAGGATTAACTGCTGTAGAACGTTTATTCATTGGTTCTGTATCGGAGCATATTACACGTTATGCTAAATGTGATGTGTTAATCGTTCGTAACGAAGAAACAAAATAAGTTCCAATATTCGACTAGCCCCTTTCTACACATAGACAGGGGCTAGTTCTTTTTTTACCTTTCCATTATACTTTTGAGTATTAGTAGTTATAGCTGTATTAAAAGAAAGGAGATGCCACGTGTATCACTATCTAAAAAAGTTACCATTATCATTATATATCATTTTAATGACTGCTCTTCTTCTCCATCTACTATTTATTCTAAAAAACCCTGGCTATGCTTTTAATGAAGTACCCGAAGTAAAGTATGGAGCAGTAGATGCGGATAACTATACGATGACAGCAGAAAAATTATTAAAAAAAGGTGTATTCGGTTATGTTTATTTAGAACCAGGACTATATCCAGAAACATTTCCTGAAAAAAATGCTTACATTACTCCCGGACAACCTATTTACTTAGCTGGAGTATTATTATTATCCAAAATACTTCCAATTTCTTATTATCATCTTGGCATTACATTGAATATTTTATTTGATCTTGGAACAATTTTTCTTATTTATTTGATTGCAATTACATTATTTAGAAATCGATTATATGGAATTATTGCTAGTGGGCTTTTTACAACTTCACTTGGAATGTACCATTATTTCCGCACATTATTAACAGAACCACAAGCGTTATTTTTATTTTCGCTCGCTCTTTACTTATTTATTTTAGCTGTGAAAAAAAACACAAAGAAATTACATATTTGGTTTGGTATCGTTACTTCTATTTTACTTATGTTTCGCCCAAACCCAGCTCCAATATTGTTAATAGGTGTTATCATTGTTTTATATAAATTTGGAATAAAAACATCGCTAAAAATTGCTTCTTGGTGGATTATTGGACCCATCCTAATTATCGGCCCATGGGTACTTCGAAATTGGATTAGTTTACATCAATTTGTTTTATTTTCAACACAGGGTGGCAATCCGTTAATTGCTGGAATTGACCCATTTAATAAAAAAGGACTAGAACAAGTGGGACGAGAAATGGCGGAATCTGGCTTTACTGATTCAAAACAATATGCCATATACGCCATTAAAAATGGTTTTACACATGATTTTACTTATTGGTTCTCATGGTTTACAGTTGGCAAAACATTAGAATTATACAAACAACCTGCTGAAACATTTAATTATTATTACTATCCATTTTATCCATTTATTAAAAGCTTACATATTTTTACGATGCTTTCCGCACTCATAACATCAATTTTTTGTTTATTACAAAGTCAAAAATATAAAATAGTAACTATGCTATTTGCTGCATTTTTTATTTATACAGCTTTTTCTAATATTTTCTTAGCTATTGACCGTTATGGTTATTTCATTTCACCAATTATTTGTTTAATTGCATCCTTTGGAATTTCCTCTACCGTACTTTGGATCAGACAATCCTTTTTTCATCCAATTGGTACTAAACATGCCTAAAACAAAAACAGTACTACATGCAATAATCATGTAGTACTGTTTTGTTACTTCCCTTCTAACGCAAATTCCTTTATTCTTTCCCCGATTTCATCTCGCACCCGTTGAAATACTACCCACTTTTCCTCTTCTGTTCCCACTGCTTTTGCTGGGTCATCAAATCCCCAATGCCATCTCGTAATATGCGGAGGAGTAACCGGGCACTTATCTTTTGCATCTCCGCATAATGTAATAATTAAATCCACTTCGTGTAGTAAATCCAGATTAATTTGATCAGACGTTTGATTCGAAATGTCTACTCCGATTTCTTTCATTGCTTTTACTGCAAGTGGATTTACTCCATGCGCTTCAATTCCAGCCGAATATACGTCATATTTTTTTTGTAAATAGACTTTTCCAAAACCTTCTGCCATTTGGCTACGACAAGAGTTTCCAGTACATAAAAAATAAAGTTTCTTTTTCATGATGTTTCTCCTCGCTTATTTAAATAATGTTAGCCATATATAGAAACCTAATAATGTAAAAAACAATGTTGGGATGGTTAAGATAATCCCGACCTTAAAATAATAACCCCATGAAATTCTTACTCCTTTTGTTTGTAATACGTGAAGCCATAATAAAGTGGCCAATGAACCAATTGGCGTTATTTTCGGACCTAAATCAGACCCAATGACGTTTGCATAAATGAATGCTTCTTTCATTGTTCCAGTTACACCACTATCCGTAATAGCTAAAGCGTTAATCATAACAGTGGGCATATTATTCATAACGGAAGATAATAATGCAGCTAAGAAGCCCATACTAATCGTAGCTACAAAAAGTCCTTCATTCGCTGCTTTTTCTAACACATTTGCTAAAAGTGTCGTTAAACCTGCATTCCGCAATCCGTATACAACTACATACATACCGATAGAAAAAAAGACAATTGCCCATGGCGCGCTTTTTATAATGCTCCACGGTTGAATAATCGCACTTCTTTTTCCGAGCAATAAAAATAGTAAAGCGATTGTTCCTGCAATAAAAGAAACCGGTATTTGTAACCATTCACTTGCAAAATAACCAACCATTAATAACGTCAACACTATCCATGATAAGCGAAATAATGGCTGATCTTTAATAACTTCTTTCGGTTGTTTTACATGTTCCAAATCATATGTTTTTGGGATACTTTTCCGAAAAAATACATATAGTACAACCATACTTGCTAGTAAACTAAATAGGTTAGGAACAAACATACGAGTAGCATATTGTACGAATCCGATGTGAAAGTAATCCGCTGATACGATATTTACTAAATTACTTACAATAAGCGGTAATGATGTAGTATCCGCAATAAAACCAGAAGCCATTATAAAAGGTAAAATCATTTTTTCTTTAAATTGCAACGCTCGCACCATCGCTAACACAATCGGAGTTAAAATTAACGCAGCCCCATCATTAGCAAATAGCGCAGACACGATTGCTCCTAATAAAATAATGAAAAAAAACATACGAACGCCATTCCCATTTGCAAAACGCGCCATATGTAAAGCGGCCCATTCAAAAAAGCCAATTTCATCTAAAATTAATGAAATAATGATAAGCGCTACAAATGTTAACGTTGCGTTCCAAACAATCATCGTCACATCTATGACATCATGAAAAGAAACAATTCCAACTACTAACGCAACTAGCGCTCCTGCACAAGCGGAATATCCAATCGATAATCCTTTTGGTTGCCAAATAACAAACAAAAGTGTTGTTAAGAATAATATAATGGCTACAATCGCCATTGCTTTTCCCTCCCTTAGTCACACGTCATTTTACAATTTACTTCTTTTTTGGGTAATATACTAATTAAATGTAAAATGAGTGGATACCAAATATGCGCTTTATTCAGCGAGTAATACATCCATTTCCCTCTTTTTTCTTCTGTCACCAGTTCCACTTGCTTTAATTTTTTTAAATGCTGACTGACGGATGGTTGACTCATGTTTAACAATTGTACTAATTCACAAACGCAAAACGAATCAAGCGTTAAATAATACACAATTTTCAAGCGTGTTTCTTCTCCTAATGCTTTTAACAATTGTTCTGCTTCTAAAAAAGATACCATTTTCCCACCTCATATAATCTATTACTTATATGTAAACAACAAATAAATTATATATTTGATATGATATATAATCAATAACTAATATAAAAAAAGATGAGTATGTTGGACACACTCATCTTTTTATCATTTTATCATTTTATCTTTTTTTCTACTTGTTCAAATGTAGCTTGGATTTTTTCATTTAATTCGCTTTGTTTTTCTTGCGTGAATAAACTAACTAAAATAATGGCTATAAAACTTAACGTAAAACCTGGAATCATTTCATACATAAACTCTTTTAATGGTGTAATGTTAGACCAAATTAAAACGGTTGTAGCCCCAACGAGCATCCCTGCAAACGCTCCCCACCTTGTCATACGTTTCCAATATAAACTTAATAAAATAGCGGGACCAAATGCAGAACCAAATCCAGCCCATGCATAACCTACTAATCCTAAAATCGTATCATTTGGATTTAAGGATAAGAAAATAGCAATAATCGCTACAATTAAAACAGAAAGACGACCGATAAACACTAATTCGCGATCACGAGCAGTTCGTTTTTTGAATGTACGATAAAAGTCTTGCGTCATGGCACTAGAAGTAACTAATAATTGAGACGAAATCGTACTCATAATAGCAGCTAAAATAGCGGCATATAAAAATCCAGTAATATATGGATGAAATAATAAGTTCGCAAACATAATAAAGATTGTTTCTGGATCATCAATTGTCATATTATTTTGATGATAATAAGCAACACCAATTAATCCCGTTAACATGGCACCCGTAACACCAATAGCCATCCAACCTATTCCAATTCGACGTGCAGCTTTTAATTCTTTTACATCACTAATCGCCATAAACCGTACAATAATATGCGGTTGGCCAAAATAGCCTAATCCCCATGCTAAAAAGGATAAAATACCAATAACCGTCGTTCCTTGAAAAGCGTCTAACAATAATGGGTCGACACTTTTAATTTCATTTACAACTGTTGCTCCATCCCCGACAGATGTAAACGCAACGACAGGTACTAAGACTAACGCAATAAACATAATAATTCCTTGGAAAAAATCTGTCCAACTTACCGCTAAAAATCCACCAAATAATGTGTATATCACCACAATCCCAGCAGTAAGCAACAGACCAGTTTGATAATGTAACCCAAACGCACTTTCAAATAATCGTCCACCTGATACTAAACCTGCAGAGGCATATAATGTAAAGAAAATGAAGATAATCGTGGCAGATACGAGACGTATAAGTTTTGTTTTGTCATGAAATCGATTTTCTAAATAATCTGGAATAGTAATCGAATTGTTTGCAACTTCTGTGTACGTTCGTAGTCGAGGAGCTAAAAAGATGTAGTTTAAATAAGCACCTATAACTAATCCAACAGAAATCCACATACTAGAAAGCCCTGTTGCATACATTGCACCTGGTAAGCCCATTAGCATCCAACCACTCATATCACTAGCACCTGCTGATAGAGCTGTTACTGCTGGACCTAGCTTTCTTCCTCCGAGCATATAATCTGATAAATTCTGTGTTCGTTTATATGACCAAAATCCGATCAGTAGCATGAACACCATGTAGATAATAATCGAAACCCAAATTTGATAATTCACAAAACCTCTCCTTCGTGAGTTTTTCGACGATCCCCTTTTGCAGTTCTATCAAAAGGGATACATTTTTAACCCTATCAAAAAGACAGAACTGGTGCAACCGTCATACATGACTTTTCTATATTAGTAAAAAAAACCTTGATGACAAATCCATCAAGGTTTATTTGTTTTTTTGTAATTTTTTCACTTTTTCAATGGCAAGCTTTACTTGTTCAAAACCAGTTCCACCGGCACTATTTCGACGACTAACAACCGTTACAGGATTTAAAACATGATAAATGTCATCTTCGAAAAATTCATTTGCTTCTTTCAATTCCGCTAATGTTAAATCGACAAGGAATTTGTTTTCTTCGATACATTTTAAAACAAGTTTCCCAACCACTTCGTGTGCATCCCGGAATGGAACGCCTTTTGTCACTAAGTAATCTGCTAATTCTGTTGCATTTGAAAAATCTTGTTCTGTTGCTTTTTTCATCCGTTCTGTACGAACTTTCATCGTATCAATCATTGCTGCAAAGATTTTTAGTGATCCTTTTAATGTTGTTACAGTATCGAACATTCCTTCTTTATCTTCTTGCATATCTTTATTGTATGCAAGAGGTAACCCTTTTAATGTCGTTAACAGTCCAAAAAGGTTCCCGTAAACACGACCTGTTTTACCACGAATTAATTCAGCCATGTCCGGATTTTTCTTTTGTGGCATCATACTACTTCCAGTTGCATATGCATCGTCCATTTCAATAAATTGAAACTCTTGTGATGACCATAAAATTAATTCTTCACAAAAGCGTGACATATGCATCATTAAAATAGAAGACGCACTTAAAAATTCGAGAATAAAGTCACGATCACTAACCGCATCTAAACTATTTTCATAAATACCACTAAAGCCCATTAATTCTGCACTATAATGGCGATCAATTGGGAAAGTTGTTCCCGCGAGTGCACCGGCCCCAAGCGGTGATTTATCAATTCGAGGCAATGCATCTGTTAAACGACCGTAATCTCGTTCAAACATCCAATAATAAGCCATTAAATGATGCGCGAAAGAAACCGGTTGCGCCCGTTGTAAATGAGTATAGCCTGGTAAAATCGTTTCTACATGTGCCTCTGCTTTTTTCACTAATACATCTTGTAGATGCTTTACTTCTTCTAAAATTTCTTGCACTTGTTTTTTCAAATATAGATGCATGTCTGTTGCTACTTGGTCATTTCTACTTCGACCAGTATGTAATTTTCCACCAACAGGTCCAATTTCATCAATTAAAAACTTTTCTAAATTTAGGTGAATATCTTCATTGGCAGCTGAAAATATAAGTTCGTTCTTTTTCGCTTTTTCAAGAAGAGTAGTTAATCCTTTTTTAATTTTATCTACTTCTTCTTCCGCTAAAATACCAGTTTTTCCGAGCATCGTCACGTGCGCTAAGCTACCTTGAATATCCTCTTCTACTAATTGTTGATCAAAAGAGATGGAAGCGCCGAATTCATCGACCCATTCTTCAGCGCTTTTCGTAAAACGGCCACCCCATAGTTTTTCACTCATTTTTCCACCTTCTTATTTCTTATTTATGATGCTGTTCACTTTTGTTGGAAGACCAAAGATTTTGATGAAACCAACAGCTGCATCGTGATCAAATTCGTCATCTGTTGTATATGTTGCTAATTTTTCATCATAAAGTGAGTTAGGTGATTTACGTCCTTCTACAATAGCATGTCCTTTAAATAACTTAATCCGTACTGTACCTGTTACTACTTTTTGCGTTTCTTTAATGAATGCTACTAATGCTTCACGAAGTGGAGTAAACCATAATCCATCATAAATGATTTGAGATAACCGTTGAGATACAATTGGTTTAAAATGAGCCACGTCTTTTGTTAATGTTAAGTCTTCTAATTCTTTATGTGCTTTAATTAATGTCATTGCAGCAGGAGCTTCGTACACTTCACGTGATTTAATTCCTACAAGACGATTTTCTACGTGGTCAATACGGCCAATACCATGTTTTCCTGCTACTTCATTTAATTTTAAAACCATTGCATTTAAGTCCATTTTTTCACCATTTAATGAAACAGGTACACCTTCTACAAATTCAATTTCTACATAATCTGGCTCATCAGGTGTTTTTTCTAATGGTTGTGTTAATTCATACGCATCTTCTGGTGGAGTAGCCCAAGGGTTTTCTAAAATTCCACATTCGTTTGCACGTCCCCATAAGTTTTGGTCAATGGAATATGGGCTATCTAAATTAATTGGAATTGGGATGTTGTGTTGTTTTGCGTATTCAATTTCTTCATCACGAGACCATTTCCATTCACGAACTGGAGCTAATACTTCAAGACCTGGTGAAAGTGCTTGGATTGAAACTTCAAAACGAACTTGGTCGTTTCCTTTCCCAGTACATCCATGTGCAATCGCAGCTGCACCTTTTTCTTCTGCAATTTCTACTAATTTTTTAGAAATAAGTGGACGAGATAAAGCAGATACTAATGGGTATTTTTCTTCATAAAGAGTGTGACCTTGTAAAGAAATTAGTGCATATTCTTCTGCAAATTCTTGTTTCGCATCTACTACGATTGATTCTACAGCACCAACCTTTAATGCTTTCTCTTTAATGAAGTCAAGGTTTTTTCCTTCCCCAACATCTAAACAAACGGCAATTACTTCGTGCCCTTGGTCTTGTAACCATTTAATTGCTACAGACGTATCTAAACCACCGGAATAGGCTAAAACTACTTTTTTGTTTGACATGTTCATCGTTCCTTTCAGTCTGAATATTCATTCTAGTTAATTAATTTTTATGCATCTCATATAAAATGAAAAGGACAGTATCATCCTTGTTTTCACTTATACCTTATAAATTATTGCTTGTTCTGTTGAATACTTTACCAAGTTTCGTTATAAATTTCAATAGATATTCAAAAAATAGTATAAAGAAATCTTCCATCAGTAGGGGTTTTCACATTTCTTCCCTGATGGTTAGATGTACTATCCCACTTTTATCTTAAAAGCGGAGATAGATTAGCGGAGTTTGATTCCTACTCAACTGTTCTCAGTGTTACCTTACCATTTTGAAGTGGTAGGCTTTCCCCCATTGATGAGGAATAAAGATTAATTTTTTTATTCAAGTTTCATGACAAATGTAAAAATATTTCTTACAATAAGGACAACAGTATGAGGAGGGGTAGTAAGTATGGAATATCAATTTATTGAAGATGTACGCCTGGGCATTGCACTTCCAGAACTAAATACAGAGTGGGAGAACCTTTCTATTCAAACACAAGAACAACTTTTGGCAAAATGGGAAGACATTAGAGGATCTATCCCTGATCGTATTTTTGAGCTTGAAGTTATTATTAATAAAAAACAAGCCGAACTAGATAATGAAGAAGACTTCGAAAGCTCTTGTCGTTTAAATTGGGAGATTGCAGATCTAGCTTCCACTATTAATGATTTATGGTTATGGTTCCGTGCAAATAATAATATCTCCGTAAAAATGCATCAATAAAAAAGAAGCCAAATAATGGCTTCTTTTTTTATATCGCAACTTTTTGATGCTCCTCCATCAAACGCATTGTATCCCGCGCAATCATTACTTCTTCATTCGTTGGAATCACTAATACTTTCACTGGTGAATGTGGATAATTTAAATAAGCTTCTTGTCCATGTATCTTATTTAAATCTGGATCCCAATATACACCCATAAACTCTAATCCTTTTAAAATAAGACCACGTATTAATTCACTATTTTCTCCAATACCTGCAGTGAAAATAATCGCATCTACACCACCCATTTCCGAAGCATATAACCCGATATATTTATGAATACGGGAAGCAAAAATATTTAATGCTAAACTAGCTCTTTCATTTCCATTTTCCGCCTCTGAATGAATGTCACGTAAATCACTAGAGAAACCAGTGATTCCTAGTAGTCCACTTTTTTTGTTTAACATTTGAATAACTTCTTCCACCGTCATCCCTGTTTTGTCCATGATATACGGAATAAGTGCTGGGTCGATATTTCCTGAACGCGTTCCCATCGTAACACCAGCAAGTGGGGTGAACCCCATCGAAGTATCAATTGATTTTCCACTTTCAATAGCAGTAATACTAGAACCGTTTCCTAAATGACAGGAAATTAATCGTAACTCTTCAATTGGACGTCCTAAAATTTCCGCTGCTCGTTGGGATACAAATTTGTGAGATGTTCCGTGGAAACCGTACTTCCGAATACCATACTTTTCATAATACTCATATGGCAAACTATATAAATATGATTCTTGAGGCATCGTTTGATGAAAAGCCGTATCAAACACAGCAACTTGCTGGACATCTGGAAGTGCATCTTGAAAAGCTTGAATACCTACTACATGCGCTGGGTTATGGAGCGGTGCTAATTCTGATAATTGTTGAATCGCTTCTACTACTTCATCCGTAATCAAAACAGAATCACTAAACCGTTCTCCTCCATGAACTACCCTATGTCCAATTCCATCTATTTCACTCAAGTCCATAATAATCCCGCTAGAAATTAATCGCTCTAACAAAATGGTCACTGCTGTAAAATGATCTGGGATATGCATAATTTCTTTTGTCTTGTTTCCACTCGCTTCAATACTGAATGTTGCATCATCTAATCCAATTCGTTCAACTAATCCTTTTGAAATAACAACTTCATTTGGCATATCTAATAATTGGAATTTCAATGACGAACTTCCAGCGTTAATAGCTAAAATATTAGACATTCCTTTCGCTCCCTTCGATTTAAATCAATCATTTTTATGTATGACTATCTTGTTTCGTGTCGCTTCTCTATTTTTATTTTTATATCTATAGTGGATAAGTGAAGTTGTGAAAAATAAAAAAGAATATTTTCACATAAAGAAGAATATTAATTACTATTCTTACTTTTTACTTTAATGAATTTCTATTCAATATTCAATCTTTTTTCAACATTTTCATAATCAAAATTTTCTTTTTATTCTAGTAAAAGAAGTTTTTTACTTAGCAGAGAAGAACATAACGCCCTTTTCCCCTCACAAATATGTAAAAGATGCTATCGAAAAATAATTATTTTCGATAGCGTTTTTTTTCTAAAAACAATCTTTATTATCTTCCACCCATTTATTGATTTCTTTCATTACATTTCTAAGCTCTTCTTTATGTTGGAATGTAGGAAGAGATGCTAAAAGTGCTTGTTTCGGTTTTTTCACTTGTTCATTTTTCTTGCGTAAAAATAAAATACTTCTTGCGTTATGTTCATATTTAAATAAAGAAATAGGTAGTTGAACAACTCCATAAATAATAGCTTCTTTTTCTATCATTTTCTTTAAATTAATTGCTTGTTTACTTACAAATAAGTCATTCGGAATAAGGAAAAATGCAGATCCATCATTTTTCAAGTATCGAAGTGACTGTTCGATTAACAAATGATGAACATAGGTGTGATTATCTTCTACTTCTTTTACTTGAAATGTTTTTGCTATGTCATTATTCGGATAATAACCTACTGGTAAATCTGAACAAATAATGTCTACTGAGTCCAAGTAAAGTGGCATCACACTATCTTGATGATATAGTTCTAGTTTTTCTTCTAGTAGATTTGCTTGTACATACGCTAATCGTAATAACAACGGATCTGCATCTATACCGATTAATTCCGCTTGTGGAAGTTCCTTTTTTATATGAAACATTAAATTTCCTGTTCCTACCGCTACATCTAAAATAGTTGGTAATTTATCTTTCGGTACAACTAATTGAATCAAGTAAGCTATTAAAAGGCTGATTGCATCTGGGGTTGGTTGATAATTAAATGACGGATCATCGTTCATCCCTTTTATAACGGCAAATTGAAATGCTTTTTGTAATAATGCTTTACTCGGTTTTTGTTTATGTATACATTCATAAATACGCGCCAATTGTTGTTCCGTTTCCTCATCCAATGGTTCTTCTATTTCTTTTGTATAAATATTTTCTGTTGTTTCAATGAGCGCTTCTAAATATGATATATTTTGATATTCTGATATTAAACGTGTCGTTTCATCTAAACATTTAAATACTTTTTCTATTTGTTGCATTTCATCCATGTCTAATCCCTCCATATCCCTAAAAGTTTATTTTAGCAAAAACATAGGCCATTTTTAAACAAAAAAGAGATAGGAAACTTTTTCTCTATATTTTTAGTATTACCTAAATGATACGAGTAGAAACATTTTTTCTACAATTACTTGATATTTGTATATTTTTTTACTTTGAATATAATATTTGCATAATAGAATATTAGGGGAGATAGGGGTGCAAAAAAATGAAAAAACTCCCGATAATGATCGGGAGCTTTATTCATTATAGAGCCGCTTTCGCTGCCTCCACTGCTGCATCGTAATTTGGTTCTTCACCAGCTGCAGGCACATATTGAACATATGTAACTTTATCGTTTGCATCTACAACGAATACTGCACGAGAAAGTAAACGGAAACCTGGTACTACTACACCATAAGCTTCACCAAATGATAAGTCACGGTGGTCACTTACTGTTTTTACTTGGTCAATTCCTGCAGCACCGCACCAACGTTTTTGTGCAAATGGAAGGTCCACACTTACAGTTAAAATTTCAACATTTCCAAGTTTTGCTGCTTCTTCGTTAAATGTACGTGTTTGTTTATCACATACACCTGTATCTAAAGAAGGAACAACGCTAATAATACGTACTTTCCCTTTTGAATCCGCTAGCGTTACTTCACTTAAGTCGTTTGCTACTACTTTAAAATCAGGAGCTTGATCTCCTACTTTCATTTCTTTTCCTTGAAGTTCTAATTCTTTTCCACCAAACACAAATTTAGCCATAAATCTTCCTCCTTTATAACATCTCTATAGTGTTAATGATAACGGTACTTTCCAATGTTTGCAACTAATTTGAGTATCATTATACTTATTTTTCTACCACTTATTCATTCTTACCAACTTTTATCACTCATTAACGGGCATTTAAAAATGTTAAGGTAAGACTGAAAAACAGTCAATTAAGTGGGGGAAGTGAAAAAACTCCGACTGATAGAAGATTTCTTTTTATAGAGATAAAGAAGTTGATTAGTTCTTTTTTTATTCTAAAAGGTGAATATGTTTATCAAATTGTATCTTGCTGTCCATTCATTGGTTCTCGTTGTTTTTTTTGAAATAACTCTTTCATATTTTCTACGACTTGTGGGGCATAATCTAAAATACGGTCCAATAAGTGGGTATTTTCATCCGCATGAATCATTTTAATTTCATCTGGACGAACAACTAAGAAACCAATCGGTGTAATAGATACACCACCACCACTACCCCCAGCAAATGGAAGTCCTTGTTCTGAATGAAGTTCTTTATTGTAATATTCGCTTCCTCCAGCTACAAATCCAAATCCAACTTTGGAAACAACCATAATAATAGTTCCTTCTGGTGCCTCAATTGGATTACTAATAATCGTATTTACATCAATCATTTCTTTTAAATTTTCCATTGCCGTTTTCATTAATCCTTCAATTGGATGATTCATCATGTTGACGGTTCCTCCTTACATTTCGTTTTGCAAAACGGTATGCCACTTTTATAGCTTGACCGAACCGAATGGAAACTATACCTTCTATCATGACGGAAAACATAAAAGTAGAAAAATGTGGATGAACAGAAAAAACAGGTCGTTTTTCAACGTGACAAAATTGATAAAGAAGCGCTTGAACCGTCCCTTTTATTGTCCATAATGTCCCGGATAATAAAGCGGTCGTATAAGCATCTGCTACGCCAAACGACGTCGCCCATTCTAATTTTTTTACATGCACAGATTGTAAGAACGCATGCATAGTACGGTACACATCTTCCATTTCATGTACGAACTTTTGCATATTTTTTATCGAATTTTTTGTATTCTCTAGCGTCCATTTTTTCTTTTCTCCTTCTGTTGTTTTCATTTTCACACTTTTTAAATCATTTGAAAGAGCAACATAGGATAGTTCTTTTTTCAAACGAACAAGCCCGTATAAGAAAATAATTTGAACCATTAAGTGATCTTTCTTTTCGTGATGCTGGTATTGAAAGATGACTGTAATGCGCATACAAAAAAGCAAAATAAAGAACAAGATGAAACAAACAACGATTAGTAAACTCCACATCATATCCTCCTTTTTCCATTATGGACAAAGGCAAAAAAAAATAAACTTATCAAAAGACAAGTTTATTTTTAGCTTATTTATTCTTTTGTCTGAATCACATACGTATCTGCAAACAAATCGTGCAGGCTTTGCTTTTTAGGTGTAAACCCAGCAATAATGTATCCGACAAATCCTACTTTACTAATAATTTTTCCAATTACTTCACGGAAAATGCAATCTGTCCACGAAAGGGGTTCTCCCTCTTTATTAATCACTTTTAAACCGAGAACCATTTTTCCTAATGTTTGTTGCGCAAATTTTGTCATTAAGACAAAATAAGTATACCCAATAATAGCTGTCAATATAGCTTGCGTTGGAATCGTTCCTAAAGGATCTGGAATTAATTCAAAGGAAAAAAACGGATTAATGATAATTCGATTTAACGCTCCGATTACGAACATATCGATAAGAAAGGCCCAAAAACGCATCCAAAATCCCGCGTATCGAAACGTTTTTTCTTCTCCAACTATATCATTCGTCGACAACGTTGGTTGATTGACTTCTTCATATGTCATATCCATCCCAATTCTCCTCCTTATTCAGTATATAAATACATTAATCGTGGTGAAGATGGGGATGCTACAGATTGTAAAAATTTAGTTACAGCATCATCTTCTTTTCCTAACAGTTTATTTGCTTTTGCACTAAATAATGACGAAAAAGTAGCCGTTTGTCCATAATGAACAACTGATAATGATTCATCGCCAACATCTTTTTTCATCGCTGCTGTCACGTCTTCTAAATAGCCAAAGTCATCAATTAAGTTAATTTCTTTTGCTTGAATTCCATCATAAATACGTCCATCTGCAATTTGACGAACTTGTTCTTCAGACATCTTACGTCCTTCACTAATAACTTTTACGAATCCATCATAAGAGTTGTTAATCATGGACTGCATAATTTGTCTTTCTTCCTCTGTCATTTCGCGATTAGAAGACATAATGTCTTTATGAGGACCACTTTTAATCGTTTGATCTTTAATTCCCAATTTCTCTTGTAATCCTGCTACATTATAACCGCTCATAATAACACCTAGTGAACCTGTTAACGTTTCTTTTGTTGCAAAAATTTTATCAGCAGGAGCAGAAATATAGTATCCGCCTGATGCTGCCATCGATCCCATAGATACATAAATTGGTTTATCATATTCTTTTTTCAATTGAACAATTTTATGATGAATTTCTGCACTTTCCATCACTCCACCGCCCGGAGAATTGACACTAAGTACGACACCTTTTACAGATTCATCTTGCATCGCATCCGTTAACATCGTTAAAAACAACTGATGATTATATGATTCTTGACCAAGTAAACTAGTTGCTTTTCCACTATCTAAAATAACACCTTCAACATCTAAAACTACGATTTTATCTAAGCTATCTCCTTCTTCAATCACTGTTTCAAAGTATTCTTGTTCTGCAATGTTTGAAAATACGGACTCAAAATTTTGTGTAAATAAAGACATGGCAAAACTTACTCCCCATGAAACAAAGACAACTACAACTGCAATCACTAATGCAATCCATCTCTTTGCGTTCATAAAATTCCTCCTCTAAATTCATATAGAATGAATGCATTCTTTATACATTATACGATTGTAACGCAAAAAACGTTTCATTTCTTTCTTTTTTTCCAATCTCCTACAAAGTTATGATACATTATAATAAAGAAATCTACCATCAGTGGGGTCTTACTCCCCGTTAATAAGGGGTAAAATGAATACTTTTATCTTTCGTCTATGCAATTTGTCATGATAAGATAGGAGAAACTATTATTTTTTGGAAAAAAGGGTATGACATATGTAAGACAATCTATTTATATATAATTCGGAGGAGATTCAATTATGACCGATCGTAAAAATCTTTTTTTCTTTTACAAACAAGATCCATATTTGATGAATAAAATTGAACCGCTGATTGAATTAGCAAAAAAATATGGATTTACTATTGTAAATCACCATAAAGATGCGAATATCATCGCCAGTTTCGGAAACGATGGTTCCTTTTTACAATCTGTTCGCAAAACAGGTTTTCGTGATGATTGTCTCTATGTTGGGATTGGTACGAAACCACAAAACTTTTATTGCGATTTTCATTTAAATGATGTAGAAGGATTAGTCGAAGCACTTCAAACAGAAAAAGTGGAAGTTCGAAAATATCGTACCATCGAAACAACCATTAATAATTCTTCCTCTTTTTATTCGTTAAATGAGACATCAATTCGTTCCTCTATTATTAAAACGATTAGTATGGATGTTTTTATTGATGATCTTCATTTTGAAACGTTTCGTGGAGATGGTTTAATTATTTCTACTCCAACAGGTAGTATGGCGTATAACAAATCTGTCTTTGGTGCGGTTGTTGATCCATTGCTACCTTGTATGCAAGTGAGCGAACTTGCTTCTTTAAATAATACAAAATATCGAACACTCGGTTCACCGTTCATACTAAGCGGGGAGCGTTCTTTAACGTTACGCATCATTCCAGATGGAAATAATTATCCTGTTATCGGATTTGATAATGAAGCACTTAGCTTTAAACAAATTGAAGAAATTAACGTTCGCTTACAAGACCGTAGAATTAAAACAATTAAATTAAAAGACAATTCATTTTGGCAGAAAGTAAAACGTAGTTTTTTATCATAAAAGGGACGTCCAATCGTTGAAAAAATCAACTAATTGGACGTCCCTTTTCCCATCTCTTTATTTTAATTCTAACTCACGTTTTCTTAATTCTACACGACGAATTTTTCCGGATGTCGTTTTTGGTAACGACGATACATATTCAATTTTTCTCGGATATTTATATGGGGCTGTTAACTCTTTGACGTGTTCCTGAAGATCTGCTGTTAATGCATCACTTTGTTCAAAATTTTCGCGTAATACTACAAATGCTTTAACAATATTCCCACGAATTTCATCCGGGCTGGCAACTACTGCACATTCTTGCACTGCAGGATGTTTTACTAACGCATCTTCAACTTCAAAAGGCCCTATCGTATAACCCGAACTAATAATAATATCATCTCCACGACCTTCAAACCAAAAATACCCATCTTCATCTTTAGAAGCTTTATCTCCCGTTACATAATAATCACCACGATAAGCTGCCATTGTCCGTTCTGGATCTTTATAATATTGTTTAAATAACGCTGGTGTATCTTTATGGACGGAGATATCCCCAACTTCTCCAACTTCAACAGGATTCCCATCTTCATCGATAATTTCCACGATATTTCCTGGTGTCGGTTTCCCCATAGACCCTGGTTTTACGTCCATATTTAATAGTGTTCCGACCAGTAATGTATTTTCTGTTTGTCCATACCCATCGCGCACTCTCACTTGAAAAACACGTTCAAATGTATCGATGACTTCGCGATTTAACGGTTCTCCAGCAGACACCGCACTTCTTAAGTGGGATAAATTATATTGTTCTAAATTATCTACTTTTACCATTAATCGATATTCCGTTGGTGTACAACATAATACGTTTACTTTATACGTTTCCATTAGTTCCAAATATTTTTTAGGTTCAAAACGACCACGATAAATAAAACCTGTCGCTCCGCTTCCGAGTACTGAAACAAAAGGACTCCATATCCACTTTTGCCACCCTGGTCCCGCAGTTGCCCAAACGACATCATCTTGTTCCATCGCTAGCCAATTAGAAGCAGCTGTTTTTAAATGAGCATACCCCCAACCGTGCGTATGAACAACTCCTTTAGGTAAACCTGTCGTTCCTGATGTGTATGATAAAAATGCCATGTCATCGCGATGTGTTTTTGCTCCTTCAAACGATGCAGATTCATCATTTGCTAATTCTGATAAACCCTTCCACCCTCCTTTTGTGCCACCAACAATAAATTTATGTTTCCAACTAGCTGGATAATCTTCTACTTCATCAAATTCATGTGTATATTCAGCATAACTAATAACAGCTGATACTTCACCATGATGTAACCGATATGAAATATCTTTTGCGCGTAACATTTCCGAAGAAGGAATAACAACGATACCAGACTTTAAGCAAGCCATATAGACAGCATAAGTTTCAATAAGACGTGGCATGATAATCAGTGCTTTTTCTCCTTGCTTCATACCAGAATGCGCTAAAACATTTGCAATTTGATTTGTTCGCTCTACTAATTTAGCATACGTAATTTCTTCTTCATTTCCCTCATCGTCTTTAAAAATGAGTGCTAGTTTATTCGGATCTTGTGCATACTTTTCAAACTCACTTGTCAAATTGTACCACTCACTTGCAATTAGCTCTTCTCGATTCATACAGGTCCCCTCCTAAAATGAATTCATAACGCTTTCATTTAACAGAATAATTCGATTATTCAGTATACTTTACGAGCTCTTCTTTATAAAATAAAAGCAGTGGAATAATTATTTCTTCATTTCCACTGCTTTTTCCTTCTAAAATAAATGTTTAAATTTTTCTTCTAAAACACCCATCTCATTTATCTCTATCACTTTTGTTTGATTTACCGCTTCTTTTACTAGTTCTTCTACCGGTAAATATTGCTCAAATTTATTTGCATCTTGTCGTTTTGGTTTTGTTTTTGGAGAAGGTGGTAAAAATATCGTACAACAATCTTCGTATGGTAAGACCGAAATATCGTATGTTTCAATTTTTCGGGCCCATTTTATAATATCTACTTTATCCATGGATACTAGAGGTCGAATGATAGGTAAAGTTGTCACTTCATTAATCGTATTCATACTATAAAGCGTTTGAGAAGCTACCTGACCTAAGCTTTCTCCCGTTGCTAATGCCAAAATATTATTTTTTTTCGCAATTTCTTCTGCAATCCGAAACATCATACGACGCATAATTGTCATCGTATAGTTAGACGGCATTTCTTGATGAATCGTTTCTTGTACTTTTGTAAACGGTACGAGATGTAGTTTTATTTTCCCATTGTAAGTTGCTAATACTTTTGCTAAATCTTCTACTTTTTGCTTCGCTCGCTCGTTCGTATATGGGGGACTATAAAAATGAATTACTTCTAAGCGAACACCGCGACGCATCGTTAAAAACCCTGCTACCGGGCTATCAATTCCACCTGAAAGAAGCAATAAGATTTTCCCACTACTTCCTACCGGAAGGCCTCCGAGCCCTTCATAATGGAGGCAAGTGATAAAAGCTTCTTTGCCACGTATTTCTACTTTTACTGTCACATCAGGATGATGCACATCTACGGTAATGTTTTCTGTATAACGCAAAATAAAGCTACCAATCTCATAATTCAATTGATTACTTAGAATAGGAAACGTTTTATTAGAACGCCTCGCTGCAACTTTAAACGTTTGAATTGGTTGCTCAATCGCTTGAAACGCCTCGAGTGCTCCTTTTTGAATACTTTCAAGTTCTAACTCTGTTGTAACGACTACTTCAATAGAATAAATACCAAATACTTTTTGTAATCGTTTCACAACTGGCTGATAGTCTACTCCGTTTAATGAAATAAAAATTCGGTCAAACGATGCCTGGATGTGTACCTCTGGATAAGCATCTAGCGCTTCTCTTATATTTTGAAGTAGTTGATGAATAAATTGATTTCGATTTCGCTTCTTTAATGTTATTTCACCATAGCGTACGACTAGTTGCTCATACTTCATTTGTCGACCTCCTCTAGTTGTGTCAATAATACCGAAATCTCTTCTATACATTTTTTTGCTTCTTCTAGCGTGTTAGCATACGAAAAACTAAATCGAATCGAATGTTTTGCTCGCTCTTCCTTTTCATAGCAAGCAGCTAACACGTAGCTTTTTTGTTCTTGCTTGGAGGAACAAGCTGATTTCGTGGAAACATAAATTCCTTTTTCCTCTAAGGCGTGAACGATTGTTTCTGGTTTAAAGGAAAGAAATGAAGCATTTAAAATATGAGATGCATGGTATTCTTCCGGCGAATTAATATACACTCCTTTTAATGCTGAAAGTTCCTTTCGCAAATATTGTTCTACTTGCTTAATTTGTGTTTTCTTTTCGTTATATGTTTCAAAAGATATTCGTAAAGCCTTCACTAACGAGACAATCCCAGCTACATTTTCTGTCCCTGCCCGCAGACAAAACTCTTGTTGGCCTCCAGTAAATAACGGTTCTAATTGCACACCATTTCGTACATATAACATTCCGGTTCCTTTTAATCCATGAATTTTATGACCAGACATCGTACATAGGTCAATATGTGCTTTTTTTAAATCAAGTGGTACTTTTGCTAAACCTTGTACGTAATCGACATGAAACATAACCGTATGTCTTTGTGCTAATAATTGTCCAATTTCCTCAATAGGTTGAATGGTTCCTATTTCGTTATTTACATGCATCACCGAAACGAGAATCGTATCGTTTCTAATTGCGCATTCTAAATCAGAAAGAGATATTCGTCCTGTTTGATCCACTGGAAGATAAGTAATGTCAAACCCTTCTTCTTCTAACTGTCTACATGCTTGCAATACAGACGGATGTTCTATTTGAGTCGTAATAATATGTTTCCCACGTGCTTTATAAAAATGGGCCATTCCTTTTATGGCCAGTTGATTCCCTTCCGTACCTCCGGAAGTAAAAATAATCTCGTTTGTTTTCACGTGAAGAAGTTCCGCTGCAAATCGTCTTGCTTGCTGTAATAATCGTTCTGATTCCGCACCTTTTTTATGCAAGGAAGATGGATTTGCAAAAAAATCTCTCGCTACTACTGTATATGTTTTAAGCACCTCATCATACGGTTTCGTGGTGGCGCTATTATCAAAATAAATCATTTATTTCCTATACTCCTTATTTGAGTGTTTGCATTTTTTAATGATACCATATTTTCTTTCTCCTTTCCGAGTAAGAAGTATGAAACGATAACAAATTCCTTGCTAGTACTCTGTTTTTTTACTATATAAAAAGCCCCTTTCAATATGCAGGGAAGATGGTTAAGGTAATTTCTTATTTTTTAAAAATATTTAAATATATTAATTTTTTGAAAAATACAAAATATTAGAACTTTTTTATATACTCACTTTTTAACAATAATTTGTGATAATATGTTCTATTGTATTAACTACTATTAGGGGGAAACAACATGAACAACTCATTATCGTCAAGAGACATTCTTGCGATTGGCTTAATGGTTTTTGCTTTGTTCTTCGGTGCCGGAAATATGATATTTCCTCCTGCTCTTGGACAAGCAGCTGGGGAGGATGTTTGGATCGCCGCGCTTGGCTTTTTAACGACCGGAATTGGTCTTCCATTACTCGGAATTGCCGCTATTGCCATTTCAAATGGAGACTTAGAAACAATTGCCGGACGTGTGCATCCAAAATTCGGACTATTTTTTACAACTATCGTTTATTTAACAATTGGTCCTATTTTTGCGATTCCGCGTACAGCAACGGTATCGTATGAAATTGCAGTCGTACCTTATCTATCTAAATTTTCAGAAGATTACGAATGGGTAGCAAAAATGGTTGATCAAACTTCTTGGTTGCCTTTATTTTTGTTTGTCGTTCTTTTCTTTACGGTTACATTATTATTTGCATTAAATCCATCTAAATTAGTCGACCGAATCGGAAAAATTTTAACACCTATTCTTTTAGCAGTTATCGTTATTTTAGTTATTAAAGGAATCTTGTTCCCATTAGGTGATTTACAAAGTGCTACAGGAAACTATGCAAAAGAACCATTTTTCACAGGGTTTGTCGATGGTTACGGAACGATGGATGCACTTGCATCGCTTGTTTTTGGAATTGTTATTATTAATGCAATTAAGCAAAGAAATGTCACCAATCCAAAAATCATCGCAAAAAGTACCATTAAAGCAGGCTTTATTTCCGCTTCTTTATTAGGAGCAGTATATCTTGCACTTTCTTATATCGGGGCAACAAGTCGTGATTTAACAAAAGATGCAGATAACGGCGGAGCTATTCTTTCTATTATTGCCAAAGAATTATACGGTCCGACTGGAACTGCTATTTTAGGCGCTGCCATTTTATTCGCTTGTTTAACAACAGCAATCGGTCTTGTTTCTGCTTGTGGGGAATTTTTCTCCAAAGTAATTCCTGGCGTGACGTATAAACAAGTAGCTGTCATCACAACACTTATCGGGGCAACAATTGCGAATGTTGGATTAGCTAAATTAATTGAAATTACCATTCCGGTATTATTAATGATTTATCCAATTGCGATCGTACTAATGATTCTCACATTCTTACATCCATTCTTCAATGGATATCAAGCTGTTTATGTAGGGGCAGTTATCGGAGCACTTCTCATTAGTATTTTTGACGGATTAAATGCATTTGGTGTAAATGTTACACAAATCATTGACTTTTTCAATTCATTTTTACCTTTTTATAGCAAACAAGTTGGTTGGTTAGTTCCTTCCTTAATCGGTGGTTTAATCGGATTTGTCATTGCTATCTTAACCAAACAAGAAGAAAAACCATTACAATAAGCCAAAAAAAAAGCGATGTTACGTACGTAACATCGCTTTTACTTTTTCACTGGTAATTCTAATTGTTGGATAGAGCCTGGACTAACTCGCTCAATCGACATTGCTGCTTTTTCAAGCGCTTGTTCATATTTACATTCTCTAAATGCTTGTTCTGCTTCGTCTAGTTGACGAGACAATTCTTTAGATTTTCTTCGATACCGATTTCCATATTGGATTAATCGTTCAAATAATTGCACTTGCTCAATCATTTTATTCGTTTGGGTTTGTAGATCATTCACCATTTCTTCTGCTTCCTTCAATAAACGGTTAATGACATCCATTTGAAGTGGCTTTTCTTCCAACTGATTTTTACATTTTTCTAGTTTACCTTTTGTGCGCTCCATTAATACTTTATATTCGCTCGTCACGCCTGGTAAATGATGAATTTGTACTTTCCGACTCATTTCTAATACTTGATGTCGCATTGCTTTTAATTTTTGTTTTGCTTCATATTCATCTTTACGTAAACTTTGAAGCGTTTCGATATATTCCTCATATGCTTGATCCACTGCTTTTAATTTTTCTTCTACTTCTTTTAATGTTTGTTCTAATAATACGAAAGATTGTTTTTCTTTCGTTAACGTATCAGCCACAAGATTGTATTTTTTTGTTGCTTGTGATAGTTCGCGTTTAAAATAATGTTCATTCACAACATCGGAATCCATTAAATGATATGTTTCTTGTAAATCCAACGCTTCTTTTTCTAATTTTTGAATTTTTTCTGTTGTTCTTTTTAACCATTCTTCATAATGGGCTGATTCTACTTTCACAAATTGTCTTGCAATAACTTCTTTTTGCAATTGATCGTACATATCGTCAATTTTTTGATTCGTATCTTCTAAAGAATGTTTCACATCATCAATTTGAACTTTTATCATCTTTTCATACATGTTCGGTAATTCTTTTCTTAACAAATCAATTTGTTTTTGAATCGATAAATACGTTAAATCATATCCGTCTTCTTCCATTTCTTTTTGTCCGCGTTCTAATTCATCTAATGCATTTGGGATGTTATGTTTCAATTCACTTAGCAGCTGTGGAACTTCTCCCATTTTTTCGTCCATCTCTACGAGTTTTTCTTTTACCTCTACTAACACTTCTCGCGCTTGATAATAGTCCCCTTCATCAATAAACTGTTGGTACAATTCGTATTGTTCTTTTAATCGTTGATGCTCTTCTTCAAAATACGTAACCGTTTCACCAAAGGATAAATGATGCGCTAACATCGTTCTTCTCGTGTTAGCTAATAGGGTCTCAACTTCTTGGCAGTCTTTTTCATTATCTTCTTTATGTTGAAGTAACTCCTGCACTTCTTTAATAATGTTATTCATTTGCTCTTCTGTGTGCAGTAATCGTTCTTCCGTATCTTTCAATTTTTGTTTTACCTTTGTAAAACGGTATTTGTCTACTGCTTGTTCAGCATCAAAAATTTGTTCTTCGATTTCTGGCATATGAACAGTAATAATATCGTCCCATTCACTTCGCCATTTTTCAAAATTTTCTTCCGTTTTACCTTTTACATTTAATGCTTTGATTTTAGCGATTTCTTCTGTCATCGGTCGACTCATTAATTCCATTTTTAATGAATCTAATCGATCAATTTCCGCATAGGATTTTTTTCTAAACCATGTAGTCAAACCAAAAATAATAAATAATACAGCAAATATAGCAATAATCCAAGTCACGACAAGTTCCTCCTTACGACTGTCCGACCAAAATTTATGAAAAAATGACATCCTTTTATTGGTTTTATGAAAAGATTGCATTTATCTTTAAATTAGTCTTCCTTATGTACTTTGAACTAGTTTCTCCGTAAAGATTTTATCTTTTTCGTTTTGATAGTTACATACCATTTCAAACAGAAAAGGAGACTTATAAATGAGAGACAAAACACCGATAAAGAAATCTTCCATCAATGGGGGTTTTCACACTTCCCTCCATTGATTGTTAGATGCACTTATCCCGCTTTTACAGGCAGGTTGATCTCTCACTTAACAGTTTCGAACATTTCAACGCGTTGGTCTTACCCCACGATTGATTATTAGTCTACTAACAATAGAGTAAACGCTTTATCCGTTTGATGTGGACCTTTATTTCGTACTATCTAATTTGTTCGAACATATCTTGATATTTCTTGACAAACATTTCTTTATTATAAGTGTTACTTTTACATAATTTTATCATATCATGAAATAAATCATATCATTTTTTAGCAATTTCCTTAATATTTTCGAATACAAAGGTAAAATCGAAAGAAAATAAGACCATATAGTGACTTTTAGCAACCATTTTAAAGGTAAGCTAAAAAAGTGCCCCTTTTTCTATTATGTAGAAGGGGCACTTTTTTGTAACTTTGCTCTATTTTTTCCTGACTCTTTAATTTGATATAACGCATCGTCTGCACGTAAAAATAATTCTTTAACAGAATCCACGGACTCGTTATTCCAAAATGAAACGCCACATGAAATAGTTACAGAAGGATTTGTTTCTCTCGGTACTACTTTTACTAAACGTTCTGCAATTCTCAGTGCTACATCCGGTTTCACGTTCGGTAAATAGATTGCTAGCTCTTCTCCACCCCACCGAGCGGCAACATCAAACTTACGAGTATGTTGTTGCATAACATTAGAAACTTGAATTAACACTTCATCTCCGACTTGATGGCCATATGTATCATTAATTAGTTTAAAGTTGTCGATATCAATTAATAGAAAACTTCCGCATTTATCCTTTTCTATCGAATGTTTAATCACATCATTTAAATATTTTCTTGCATATAGACCCGTTAGATGATCTGTAATCACCATTCGTTCTAATTCCGAATGTAAAATCGCATTCGTAAATGCTAACGTAGAATGATACACAATCGCTTGTAACAACTTAAATTGGTCAAAGCTAAATTGATACGGTTTTTGATGAAAGGCAGCGATAAACCCAATAACTTTACCGTTATGTTGCATCGGAATAACTAACAAAGAACGATAAGGTAAACCGTTAAACACTTTTTCTTGAATAACATCTCCATATAATATTGATTCTTTTGTTTCTCGAATTAAAGAATCTAGTTGTTCAATAAACGTATGAATAAAATCAGCGTTGTTAAAACGATGCTTTAAAGAGTTTACAAGATCAATTTTTTCTTCATTTTGATATAACACAATTAATAAATCCTCGGCTGCGATTGCGTCTTTAATTTTTTTATCTAAATAATGACCAATTTCTTTCAAATGATAGTTTGAATTCAAATGACGCGACGTATCATTAATTAATTGTAAGTCACTAATTAATTGACGAGACTGTTGATATAATTGGGCGTTTTCTAACGCATTTCCAACGGTATTTGCTAATAGTGAAATAAATTGAATCTCTTCTTCTGGAAAAGCAAGTACCTTTGGTGCTTTTACTTCTAACACTCCATATGTCCCTTGCTTTCCTTTCAATGGTACGTAAAGAACCGAGTTTTTATCTTGTTGATCATATTGACATTGGATTTCTCCAGTAAAATATGCGACTTCTGTTAACGTTGGTGTTTGATTACTACTAAATGTTAAATATTGAACAGGAACGTCTATGGTTTTTGTTTGTTCGTGTGTTAATAACAATAAATAATCAAATGTTGGATATACTTCGTTTAGGGCACTAATGATTTCCTTTAGTATTTCATCCATCTCCATACTAGAAAATACTTTTTTAGAAATAGCATATAGCAATTGATAGCGTTGCTTATCATCAATGGCATGCTTTTGCATTAATATTCGATATAATGTTTGTTTTAACGGAAAAAATATTTTAGAAAATAACGCAACCTGTTTATCATTCCACTTTTCATCGTATTCTAAAACGAAGATACCGTATTTATCATTTTTATCTTTCAGCTTTAACATCGTATAAAAACGAGTTTCATTAAATAAATCAAGTTTTCGAGCAAAATCAGTATTACAAACAAATTCATTATTTTTAAAACATCGTTCAGATAATTGTTCGCATAGTTCCTTTGGAATGAAGTATTTTTCTTTCTTTTCGTCTAGTATGGCACCGGAAGTGTACATCATTTTATAATGATTATTCCATTTATCATAAATAAAAATTTTCGTATCAATGATATGAAAATAATGTCGTAAGATTTTTTCCATCATCTCAAAAATATTATGTAAAGCCTCTTCGTCATATTCGCTATTAGCATAATGATCAATCATTGCAAAAAAACATTCTTGAATGTTATTTATCGCAATTAATTGCTCTATTTTTGTATTCGAAACTTCAGTATTTTTATGTTGGTGGCGTTCTTCGTCCATAGTAAACATCCCTTTCTCTGTTCTCATTTACACACTTCAATGAATAAGAACAAAAAGAACTATCATCTTTCTATAAAATAAGCCTTTAATACTATATAATAACCAAAAAAAGCAAAAAAATAACTAATTTGTTTGACTTTTATACAGTCATGAGTAAAAATAGGTTCTTTTTACTTATATATTTCCATTTTATATTGTTCATCTTTAAAAAGCAAAAAAATAGTTTGTATAAAATATATTGACTTTCTCCTTTAAAAATCATACAATGTACTTTGTGTAAAATAAAGACAGCCTAGGTCAAAACCACATATGTTTCAGTTTGTTCCTCTATGATAAGAGGTGTATCGAGTAACTCTAGCTGTCTGGGCGAGGATACATGAAAACAAAATGAACATTTGTCGGATAACCAATGGTTTTTATTTTATGCAAAAATAAAAACAAAGGAGGAGTCATTCATGGCTCGTTATACAGGTCCATCTTGGAAAATTTCTCGTCGTTTAGGTCTTTCTTTAAGCGGCACAGGTAAAGAATTAGAAAAACGTCCGTACGCTCCTGGACAACATGGTCCAAACCAACGTAAAAAATTATCGGAGTATGCGTTACAATTACGCGAAAAACAAAAACTACGTCACATGTACGGTGTGAACGAACGTCAATTCGCGAATCTTTTCGTAAGAGCTGGTAAATTACCAGGTATCCATGGTGAAAACTTCATGATTCTTCTTGAATCACGTCTTGACAACTTAGTATACCGTTTAGGTTTAGCTCGTACTCGTCGTCAAGCACGTCAATTAGTTAACCACGGTCACATTTTAGTAGATGGTAGTCGCGTAGACATCCCATCTTATCAAGTAAAACCAGGTCAAACAATCGGTGTTCGTGAAAAATCACGTAACCTTGACATCATCAAAGAAGCATTAGAAGTGAACAACTTTGTTCCTGAATACTTAAACTTTGATGCAGAAAAATTAGAAGGTACATTTACTCGTTTACCTGAGCGTTCTGAGCTTTCTTCTGAAATTAACGAAAGCTTCATCGTTGAGTTCTACTCTCGTTAATAAGATCGCTTCTTAAAGAGTAACAATGAAAACCCTAGAATTTTTGATTTATCAAAAATTCTAGGGTTTTTTTTATTGATTTCATAAAGACGAACAGTAAGGTCCCCACTCCATCGTCAACGAAGGAGGGGGCTTACTTCCTAGTAATGAGGGATGATTTTTTTACAATACAATCTTTTTAAATTTACGTTTTCCGACTTGAATAATCATCCCGTCTTCAAGTGATACTTGCAATTGGACATCTTCTACTTTTTCTTGATTGATTTTGACGCCACCATTTTGAATCATGCGGCGTGCTTCCCCGTTAGAAGACTGCATTCCTAACTCTACTAATAATTTCACAATCCAAATTTCTTTATCGCCTGTCCATTTTACTTCTTCAATGTCGTCTGGAAGAGCGTGTTGTTGGAATACTGTTTTAAAATGACGAACTGCTGCTTCTGCTGCTTCTTTGCCATGATACATTTCAACAAATGTATATCCTAATTTCATTTTCGCATCCCGTGGATGAACGGTTCCGTTTTCGATGCCTTCTTTCATTGCTTGTATTTCTTCCATTGGAATTTTTGTTGCTAATTCAAAATATTTCATCATTAGTTCATCTGGAATAGACATAGATTTACCGAAAATTTCATTTGGTTCTTCGTCAATTCCGATATAGTTACCTAGTGATTTACTCATTTTCCGTTCACCGTCTAATCCTTCAAGAAGCGGTAGCGTCATCGCTACTTGTTTGTTTTTTCCGTACTCTTCTTGTAAATGGCGACCCATTAAGACGTTAAACGTTTGATCTGTTCCACCTAATTCAACATCACAATCTAAAGCTACAGAATCATACCCTTGCATTAGAGGATAGAAAAATTCATGAATAGAAATTGGTTGACCGTTTTTGTAACGGTTACTGAAATCATCTCGTTCTAACATACGAGCAACAGTTAATTTAGAAGCTAACTCAATCACTTTTGGGAATGTTAATTTTTCTAACCATTCGGAATTGTAGTAAACTTTCGCTTTGTCCATATCGATAATTTTGGAAAATTGTTCAAAGTATGTTTTCGCGTTTTCTTTTACTTGTTCATCCGTTAATGGTTTACGTGTTTCCGACTTACCAGTTGGGTCCCCAATTTTCCCTGTAAAGTCACCAATTAACAGTTGAATTTGATGGCCTAATTCTTGGAATTGACGCATTTTATGCAGCACAACCGTATGTCCAATATGAATATCTGGTGCAGATGGATCTAATCCTAGTTTTATTTTTAAAGGTGTATTTGTTGCAATAGATTGTTTTAATTTTCTTTCAAAGTCATCTGCTGGAACGATATCTACCACGCCACGTTTTAACACGTGTAATTGATGTTCAAATTCTTTTTGCTGTTCAGCTGTTACTTGTACTTGTTCTTCCATGTTGTTTTCCTCCTACAAATCATCATCTTTTTTAAACACAAAAAACCCGCCCCTACAAAAGGGACGAGTTGGTTTCTCGCGGTACCACCCTAGTTGAAGAACAAACACGTTCTCCCGCTCAGTTGCATAACGGTGCATCGCCGTCCTTTGTTTATTTCACAAAGAAAACTCAAGAGTGTACTTCACAATCTTTATATACACTGACTCGCACCAACCGTCAGCTCTCTTTTGTAGGGATAAAGATGCTACTTCATTCTTTCATCGCTTTTTCTATATTTAGCTATTATTATATCCACATATCCCCTACTATTGTCAACTAAAAAAATTATTATCGATGACATGCTACTCTTCCATTGTGGATAAATCGCCAGTTGGTAACTGTAATTCCCAATCCTTTAACACTCGTCGCATAATTTTTCCGCTCCGTGTTTTTGGTAATTTCTCTTTAAACTCAATTTCTTTCGGAGCAGCATGAGCTGATAATTCATTTTTCACAAATAACGCAAGTTCGTTTGCGAGTAATTCCGTTCCTTCAAATCCTTCTCGCAAAGAAATAAATGCTTTAATTACTTCTCCACGTACCGGATCTGGTTTTCCAATGACTCCTGCTTCGGCAACTGCTGGATGCTCTAGCAATGTACTTTCTACTTCAAACGGTCCAATCCGTTCCCCGTAAGTCATAATCACATCATCGATCCGTCCTTGGAACCAATAATATCCGTCTTCATCTACATAAGCAGAATCTCCAGACAGATACCAACCATTTTCCGTAAAATATGATTCATACCGTTCTTTTTGATTCCAAATGGCTTGCATCATTGCTGGCCATCCTTTTTTGATGGCTAAATTCCCCATTCGATTCGGTGGTAAGATTTGTCCTTGATTGTCGAGAATAGCAACTTCTACGCCAGGAACTGGTTTTCCCATCGAACCCGGACGAATGTCTAAACAAGGGTAATTGCAAATCACCTGTGCCCCAGTTTCTGTCATCCACCACGTATCATGAATTCGTTTTTGAAATACTTTTTGTCCCCAACGAATGACTTCTGGATTCAATGGTTCGCCTACACTTAAAATATGCCGTAAGTTTGGTAAGTGATAATTTTTCACGATTTCATCTCCTGCACCCATCAACATTCGAAAGGCAGTTGGAGCACTGTACCAAACAGAGACGCGATAATCTTCTAATACTTGGTACCAGTATTTTGGGCTAAAACGTCCTCCAACAACAACATTGGTCACCCCGTGTAACCACGGTCCAAAAATTCCATAAGCAGTTCCGGTCACCCAACCTGGATCCGCAGTACACCAATAAATATCATTTTCTTTTAAATCTAATACCCATAAAGCTGTCATATATTGTTGAATCATCGCTTGATGTACATGGACAATGCCTTTCGGTTTCCCTGTTGAGCCAGATGTGTAATGAAGAAGCATTGGGTCTTCTAGGTCTACCCATTCTATTTGTAACCGCTTACCAAATGTGGCAACATGTTGATGGTAATCAATCATTTGATCACTTTCCGTTACATTTTCCCCAACAATAATTACTTTTTGTAAAGAAGGTAACTCTTTTAACGGCACTCGTTTTAACAGCTCTGGTGTTGTAACAAGCACTTTTGCACCACTATCGTTTAACCGATCACATACTGCCCCTTCCATAAAGGCTTCAAATAACGGCCCTACGATAGCCCCTAACTTAATAGCACCTAATAACACAAAATATAGTTCTGGTTGCCTCGGCATAAAAATGAAAACCCGATCTCCTTTTTTCACATTCGCCATTTCTTTCAATAAATGACCCGCTTGATTGGAATGTTCCATCATTTCTTTAAACGAATACGTCGTCGAATAATCAGGATGATGATAAATAAGCGCCACCTTATTTTCATTCGGTCCCGTCCCATGTCGATCAATGGCTTCATACGCGATATTGATTTTTCCTGTTTGATGAAAAGAAAACGCCTCCTTTGCTTTTTCCCATTGAAACATTGCGTATGTTGCCTCGTAATTTTTCATGTTATAATTCCCTTTTTCCGTACGTAATTCCTCCATCTTCATTCCTATAACCCCCTCGTAAACCTTTTGTAGTGATAATTATATAATAAATTATCTGTAAATTCTAAATTTTTTAAAAAAATATCGAAATTTCTTTGAAAACCTTTTCAAATAGTTTAGTATAATAGATGATGTATACTTATCACGTTTGAAGGTGGTGGCCCCATGGAGCATAAAAAGACCTATTTTAAACAAGACTTACCGACTACTCATGGGACCTTAATCATTGAAGGTCCGGTAGATTCAGATACACTCGCTTCTTATCAGTTTCACGATGACTTAGTGGCCTTTCGCTTACCGAAAGAACAACATAAAGCGTTGATTGAAATTTCCAAATTAAAAGAAGGAAGAATTATCATTGCTAGAGAAAAAGATACTATTATCGGGTATGTCACATTTCTTCATCCTGATCCGTTAGAAAGATGGAGCCAAGCAAACATGGAAAATTTAATTGAGCTTGGGGCTATTGAAGTCATTTCTAAATATCGCGGATGCAAGGTAGGACAACATCTGTTAAAAGTGGCCATGCAAGATGAATATATGGAAAATTATATTATTATTACAACGGAATATTACTGGCATTGGGATTTAAAAGGGACCGGCTTAAATGTATGGGATTATCGTAAAATGATGGAACGAATGATGACTGTGATTGGCTTAGAATGGTATGCAACCGACGATCCAGAAATTTGTTCTCATCCTGCCAACTGTTTAATGGCCAAAATCGGAAAACACGTCGACCAACATTCGATTGAACAATTTGACCGTATTCGTTTTCAAAGTCGCTTTATGTATTAACGAAACGAACAAAAGGAGGGATAAGCATGATTGTGGAAGATATCATGAATCGAGAAGTCATTACAACAAAAGAAACGACTACCATTGCAGAAGCTATTCAATTATTAAAAAAACATCATATTAGACATTTGCTCGTCTCCAATGAACAAAAAGAATTGGTTGGGATTGTATCTGATCGTGATTTAAAAGCAGCAATGCCTTCTATTTTATTAAAAAATGGGGACGATGAGCAATTACGACAACCCGTTTCGAAAATCATGACAACTATTTGTATCACAGCTCATCCACTTGATTTCGTGGAAGATGTCGCTTCGATGTTTTATCAATTTGAAATTGGCTGTTTACCTATTTTAGAACAAAACAAAATCGTTGGCATTGTAACGGAAACAGATTTATTACACACGTTAGTCGAATTAACTGGTGCTCATCAACCAAGTTCTCAAATTGAAATTGAAGTGGAAGATATTACAGGAAAGTTAGCAGAAGTTGCTTCTTTTTTTAAAGAGCATCAAATAAAAATTATTAGCGTTCTTGTTTATCCGAGTAAAAAAGAAAATTACCGCGTCCTCGTCTTCCGTGTCCAAACGATTGATCCAGTTTCCATTGTTACGGAACTAAAAAAACGTGATTACCATATTTTATGGCCACAAATTCCGGGTGTTGACGAATGAGTGATGCCAAATTTATTTATTCTAAAGACTTATTACACTATAAGTTCAGTGATGAACACCCATTTAATCATGTACGCGTTCAATTAGCGTATGATTTATTAAAAAAGGCTAATTTATTACACGAAGAAGATATTCTCTCCCCAAGAATGGCAACAGAAGATGAAATTGCCCTTGTTCACGACCCAGAGTTTATTCAAGCGGTAAAGGCTTCACACACTGGATTATACTCCTCCGAACGTTTAGAAGGATTTGGCCTCGGCACAGAAGATACGCCTATTTTTCCAAATATGCATGAAGCAACTGCATTAATTGTCGGAGCGACGTTAACAGCGTGTGATGTAGTCATGGGTAATACTGTCTCCCACGCAGCCAACTTAGCTGGTGGATTACACCATGGGTTACGAGGAAAAGCTTCTGGGTTTTGTATTTATAACGATTGTTCTATTGCGATTGAATATATGAAGCGAAAGTACGGGGCACGCGTGCTTTATATTGATACAGATGCTCATCATGGCGACGGGATACAATGGTCATTTTATGATGACCCGGACGTTTGTACATTATCCATTCATGAAACAGGACGTTATTTATTTCCCGGAACTGGGCATGTCAATGAACGTGGTCACGGCAATGGATATGGATTTAATTTTAATATTCCACTCGATGCCTTTACAGAAGATGAGTCGTGGCAAGATATATATATAGCAGCAATGGAACAAGTATTTAATTATTTTAAACCCGACGTCGTCATTACACAAAATGGAGCAGATTCTCATTTTTACGATCCATTAACACATTTGTCTTTAACGATGGATTCTTATCGGTTGATTCCAAAAGTTGCGCATGAACTTGTTCATCATTATTGTGATGGACGTTGGATTGCTCTAGGCGGTGGTGGGTATGACATATGGAGAACCGTTCCAAGAGCTTGGGCAATGGTTTGGGCTGAAATGAGCGGTGCGTCTTCTGATGCATGTACCGGTCTACTCCCGCACGAATGGGTAACGGAATGGGTAACTAAGGCGAATGTAGAACTTCCTACTACATGGGAAGACATCGCGCCTCTTTATGCCCCTATTCCAAGAAAAGAAGAAATTACCGAAAAAAATCGCATGACAATGGAAAAATCATTGCAAATTATAGAACTAATAAAAAAGAGTAAAAGGGCATAACCTCTTTTACTCTTCTTCTTTTGTAGAAAAACGATATTCGATTCTGTGCGGTAAAATAACGGTAGATTCTTCTACTTTTTCTTTATTCATATACTTTGTTAATAAACGCATTGCAACTGCTCCGATATCATACATTGGTTGGACAACAGAAGTTAATGTCGGGCGCACCATTTCTGCCAATCGTGTATTATCAAAGCCAATGACTTCAAAATCTTGTGGAATATCATATCCATGGTCTTGTGCTGCGTGAATAACACCTAAAGCTAATTCATCCGTACAAGCAAAAATGGCCGTTGGCTTCTCTTCTGCTTGTAAAAGCTTCTCCATTGCCTTCATCCCTGCATCATACCCTTGTCCGATAGAAACGATAAACTCTTCGTTTATCGGTAATTGATGAGCTTGTAGTGCTTCTCGATATCCATTTAATTTTTTCCATTCATTGCTTGATTCATCTAATTCCGATAATACAACGGCAATTTTTTCATTTCCATGTCCAATTAAATGACTAACAGCATCAAAAGCTGCCTTTTCGTAATCAATATTCACGGAAGGGATTTGCTTTTCTTTATCCATCGTTGCCGCTAATACAATCGGCACTGGGGAACGTTTGAATTCAGCTACGTGTTCTTCACTTATTTTGCTTCCCATAAATAAAATTCCATCTACTTGTTTCGCTAATAAAGCATTCATTAAATTTAATTCTTTTTCTTTATTTTGATCGGAATTACTTAAAATAATATTGTATTTATACATCGTAGCAATGTCTTCAATTCCACGTGCTAATTCTGCAAAGAAAATATTTGAAATATCCGGGATGATGACTCCTACGGTTGTTGTTTTTTTACTCGCTAATCCGCGTGCTACCGCATTGGGACGATAATTTAATTTTTCAATTGCCTCTAACACTTTTGTTCTTGTAGATGGCTTTACGTTTGGATTCCCGTTTACAACACGTGAAACCGTTGCCATTGATACTCCCGCTTCACGCGCGACATCATAAATTGTTATATTGCTCACATTCCTCATCCTTTCCTCTTTATTCTCTAGAAGGACTATCACACCTTATCACTACTAGGAAACAGGTCGTACCATCGTTTCCTTTATTATACCAACTTTTTTTAAAAAACGGACAAAAAAACCATCTCTTTTAAAAAGAGATGGTCATTTGCGTAAACAAATGCATCCAATAGTTTTATTTGTATAGGCCTGATTTACGTAATTCGTCCATGAAGTTATTGAATGTTGGGATATCCATTTGTTGTGCATTATCACTTAACGCTACTGCTGGGTCTGGGTGAACTTCTACCATCACACAATCAGCACCAATAGCAAGCGCTGCTTTAGCAGTAGGAATTAAAAGATCTCTACGTCCTGTTGCATGCGTCACGTCTACTAAGACCGGTAAGTGTGTTTCTTGTTTTAAAATTGGAACAGCTGAAATATCTAATGTGTTACGTGTTGCCGTTTCGTACGTACGAATCCCGCGTTCACATAACATAATTTGATCGTTTCCACGAGAAATAATGTACTCTGCAGCATTAATAAATTCAGAAATAGTAGCAGATAATCCGCGTTTTAATAAAACCGGTCGTTTCACAGAACCTGCTGCTTTTAACAATTCAAAGTTTTGCATGTTTCGTGCACCAATTTGAATCACATCTACATAATCTAAAGCCATTTCAATATGAGCTGGATTTACAATTTCACTAATAACCGCCATATCTAATTCATCAGCTACTTGACGTAAAATTTTTAACCCTTCTTCCCCTAAACCTTGGAAATCATAAGGAGATGTCCGAGGCTTAAACGCCCCACCACGAAGTAGGTTAATACCTTGTGCTTTTAACGTTTGTGCCACTTCTTTTACTTGCTCGTAGCTTTCTACCGAACAAGGTCCAGCGATGAAGCGTTGTTTACCGTCACCAATTGTTTCATCTTTAATAGTAACAATTGTGTTTTCTGGTTTCTTTTTACGGGAAACCAGCAATGCTTTTCGATGATCGTCTTCTTGTAATTCAAGACTTGCTTTAAAAATTTCTTTAAATATATGTTGAAGAGTCGACGTTTCAAACGGACCTTTATTATTTTCTGAGATTAAATTAAGCATTTTACGTTCGCGAACGGGATCAAAGCGTGGAACACCTAACGCTTTTTTTACTCGACCAATTTCTTTGGCTAATGTAGCACGTTCATTAATTTTTTCAAGTAATTCTAAGTTTACTTGATCTAACTTTTCTCTTAATTGTTCTAATTCCACATTGCTCATTACTCTCATCCCTTCTACAATTAGTTTAATAGACCGTCATTTTGTGGTACATTTCTTATGGATTGTTGTTATTATATATTAATTTTTCAAAATTGTCACTAAAAAATCTTTAATAATTTGACGCTTTTATGTACTAAAATATTTTCGCTACTTTTTTTCACCTTAAAAGGAGGTTTAAAAATGGACCAAAAGCATGATTATTTATTTGCTTTAGATATCGGTACTAGGTCCGTTATCGGAGTGATTTTCGAAAAGAAAGGGAAAGAATATTCCGTTTTAGATATTGTCATGAAAGAGCATCATGAACGTTCAATGCTCGACGGACAAATTCACGATACAATTCTCGTTAGTGAAGTCATTACGGCGATAAAAAAAGAGTTAGAACAAAAATATGGACCGTTAACGAGCGTTTATGTCGCTGCTGCTGGACGAGCATTAAAAACAGCAAGGGGAAAATCAGAAAAAAATATTACCATTGCCCCTTTAACAACTCGTGAAGAAATCGCCCATCTCGAGCTAAGTGCAGTTCAACAAGCGCTCCATACATTAGCGGAAGAAAAAAATGAACAGACGTATGATTATTATTGCGTTGGTTACTCGGTTGTTCATTACGAACTTGACCAACAAAAAATCGGAAATTTAATGGATCAACGAGGCGATATTGCCAAAGCAGAAGTGATTGCTACCTTTCTTCCACGAATTGTCGTTGAATCCCTGCTTGCAGCCTTAAAACGAGCTGGATTAGAAATGGCGGCACTTACACTAGAACCGATTGCTGCAATTAATGTACTTGTTCCCTCTTCAATGCGTCGCTTAAACATCGCCCTTGTCGATATCGGAGCAGGAACGAGTGATATTGCTATTACGAAAGAACAAACTATTATCGCCTACGGGATGGTTCCGGTTGCTGGAGATGAAATTACAGAAGCCATTTGTGATGCTTGTTTACTAGATTTTAACCAAGCAGAAGAAGTAAAACGCTCTCTAACAAAACAAGCTTCCATTACATACAATGATATTTTAGGTTTTGAACAAGAAAAAAGTACGGATGAATTGATTCAAGAAATGGACCCTGCTATCGAATTATTAGCAGAAAAAATAAGCAACGAAATACTATCATTAAACAAAACACCTCCGCAAGCGGTGATGCTTATCGGTGGCGGTAGCTTAACTCCAGGATTATCTAAAAGGCTTGCGAAAAAATTAACGTTACCTGAAAATCGTGTCGCAATCCGTGGTTCAGAAGCAATCAAAACAGTCAAACAAACAAATTCATCGATGCAAGGTCCTTTATTTATTACACCAATTGGTATTGGGATTTCTGCATTAGAACACCCTATTACGTATATGACCGTTCATGTAAATGAACAAGAAATTCGTTTATTTGACTTTAACCATTTAACAATAGGGGATGCGCTTATTGCTAGAGGGATTGATATTCAAAAACTATACGGTAAACCAGGCATGGGAATCACATTTGAGTGGAACAATACGATTAAAACAATCCCTGGGCGTCTCGGAGGAATGCCTAAGATCTTAAAAAACAAGAAAGAAGCTTCTTTGCTTGATCCAATTAAACATCATGATGTTATTGTTGTATCAGGGGGAAAAGATGGACAAGATGCAAGCATTACAGTAGCTGATTTAAAAAAACAAGTAGGAAAAAAAAGTGTGACCGTTAATAACCATACGTATACTTTCTATCCAGACATTTTCGTGAATCAAAAAAGAGTAGATGATGAAACAGTCATTACGTCCAAAGACAATCTGCAAATAAACATCCCAACAACCATTCATGATGTGTTAGAAGATGGAAAAATAAAACCAATTCAATCATCCTTTTCTTTATCTATTAATGGCCAACCTTTTTCTTTCACCCCATCCGAAAAAGAGCAACAATTATTCCGAAATGGGATTCCTTGTTCGCAAGATGAAATTATCTATGACGGGGATAGCATTGATTGGGTGACCCAGGGGTTCATTACAACAAAAGAATTAAAATATGCTTTACGTCAATCTACTATGAATCCCATGACGATTCAAGTAAGCTTTAATAACCAAAGCCTTCTTCTTGGAAAAAACGACATTTCTTTAAAAAGGAATGACCAACTTTTACAAGACGGAGAGTTTATTGAAAATCATGATGTGATATTCGTTTCAAGTCTAGAAGAACAAACCTTTATTTTTCAAGATATATTTCGATATATTGACCTTGATTTGACAAATACTTCTGGGAAACGATTTGTTCTTCTCGTGAATGGGGAAGAAGCAAATTTTTACACTCCTATTCAACATGGTGATCAACTAGAATTAAAATGGATATAAAAAATGCTGTACGACAGTTTTTGTCGTACAGCGTTTTTAGTTATTCCAAGCAGATTCTAATGCACTTTTTGTAATGGAAAAATGGGAGGCATGCCATACTACTTTTGCCTCTCGAAATAATAAACATTGCGGTGATTCATGACGAATATCAAATGTCTTCATTATTTCCGTAGAAAGCGGTCTTGATTCTTGAACCGTTAAGTATACAAAAGGAACATCGGGATGTTCTTTCGCAAAACTTTCACATTCAAAAAAACCTTCTTGACTAATAGGACAAGTAAGACTATGTTTTAACACAAAGATTTTCGGATATTGTTGTAGTAACGTTTGTAGTTCTTCCAAAGAAAAAATTTGCTTCATTTTATTTCTCCTTTATTCAATAGGTATCATTTTACGATTATCTTCGTCGACTGCTGGAAGTGGCTCTTCTTCTTCCAAGTCTTCTTGCCATGAGTCGTGAATTTCTTCTTCTTTTCCTTTTTTAAGATGTTTTACTTTATTCGCAATTTCCTCTGATTGTTCTGAAACGTATTGTTTTAAATTCGTCGATTTCTCTTTTGCTGTAGAAGCTAATTCCATGCTTTTATCTTTTAAATTTTCTACTTGGCTTCCTACATCGTCACGTAAATCTTTTCCTGATTTAGGTGCAAGTAATAACGCAACTGTTGCTCCAACAACACTCCCAATCACTGTTCCTAAAATAAAATTTCTTGTTTCATTTGCCATTTTATTGTCCTCCTATCTCTTTCTGTTTACGTTTGTTTTTCCATTTACTCCACAATGTAATCGCAGCACTTCCCCATTCTACCGCTTGAACAACTTGTTCATTTTGTTGATCTGCTGCTTTTGCTACACTGGTACTAACACGCTTTATAGAGTCATTCACCGTTTGCAGTGAATCGCCCATTTCTTTCACAGCATCGAACGCTGTATTTAATGAATTAGACTTTTGTTCTATATCTTCTGCTAAACGATTCGTTTTGATTAATAAATCTTCTGTTTCTTTTGAAATACCCCGCATTTGTTTTTCTACATTTATTAGCGTATGCGAAACAGCATCTAATGTGACTTTCACTGATGCTAATGTCTTCGCTAAATAAACAACTAATACGGTAAAAGCAATTGCAATTAAGGCAACACTTAAATATAAAATAAGTTGCATCCTACGACCCCCTTTTTTTAAATAATACCCTTATTATAAAATGAAAAAACGTTATTTGCCAAAAGGAAACGGTTTCTTTTCTATTTTCATTATTGTACAATAATTTTTAGAGGAACTTCCAATCATTAGAACAAAAAACTTTTTTATATTTTGGTAAAAATAAGCATAAGAAAGGATGTTATTCGTATGAAAGATCCACGGATTGAACAATTAGCTCGTCAACTCATTCGTTATTCTTGTAATTTAAAAGAAGGTGAAAAAATTTTAATTGAAAACTTTGGACTTCGTCGTGAACTAGTAGAAGCATTAGTAAAAGAAGCATATGCCGTTTCTGCTTATCCTTTTGTTTCTTTAAAAGATTATCGCGTCAATCGTGCACTAATTAGTGGTGGTACGGAAGAACAAATGGAAACCATCGCTCAATTTGAAGCAAATGTGATGAGAGAGATGGATGCGTATATCGGACTACGAGCAACGGATAATATTGCAGAATTAAGCGATGTACCATCAGATAAAATGGCCTTATTCGAAAAAACAGTTGGCACAAAAGTGCATAGTGAAATTCGTGTTCCTAAAACAAAATGGTGTGTATTGCGCTATCCAAATGAAGCAATGGCTCAATTAGCAAATATGAGTACAGAAGCATTTGAAGATTTTTATTTCAATGTATGTAATCTAGATTACAACAAAATGAGTCAATCAATGGAACCGTTAGTAGATCTTATGAACAAAACGAAAGAAGTGCATATTAAAGGCACCGGCACTGATTTACGTTTTTCTATTGAAGGTATTCCTGCAATTAAATGCGATGGACACTATAACATTCCAGATGGAGAAGTGTTTACAGCACCTGTCCGAGATTCAGTCAATGGAACCATTACCCATAATACACCGACACCCTACCAAGGTTTTACCTTCGAACAAGTGTCTTTAACATTTAAAAATGGAAAAATCGTAGATGCAAAAGCAAATGATACAGAACGAATTAATCGTATTTTAGATACAGATGAAGGGGCACGTTATATCGGTGAATTCGCAATTGGATTTAATCCATATATCCTTCATCCAATGAAAGATATTTTATTTGATGAAAAAATTGCAGGCAGTTTCCACTTTACACCTGGACAATGTTATGAAGAAGCACCTAATGGTAACCAATCCGCTATTCATTGGGATATGGTGACAATCCAACGTCCTGAATATGGTGGTGGAGAGATTTATTTTGATGGAAAACTAATTCGAAAAGATGGTTTATTTGTTCTTCCTGAATTAGAAGGGTTAAACCCAGAACGTTTAAAATAAAAAAATGGCATCGATAATCGATGCCATTTTTTTATTTTACTAACGCTTCATACGCTTGTTCGTATTTTTGGATATCACCAGCACCCATGAATAATAAAACAGCCTGTTCATGAGTCTGTAAAGATGATAACGACTCTTCATTCAATAAGAAAGAACCTGGAATCTTTTCTTGTAAATCTTGAATCGTTAATGCTCCGTCATGTTCACGTGCAGAACTAAAAATGTCACATAAATAAACCGCATCTGCTTGCTGTAAACTTGTTGCAAACTCATCTAAAAATGTCTTTGTTCGTGTAAAAGTATGTGGTTGAAAAATAGCAACAATCTCTTTCTCCGGATACTTATTTCTTGCCGCTTCAATTGTTGCTGTAATTTCTACTGGATGGTGCGCATAATCATCGATCAACACTTGATTCTTGACTACTTTTTCATTAAAGCGACGTTTTACACCGGTAAATGTTTGTAACCGTTCTTTTAACACATCTACTGAAAGTTGTTCATATTGTGCTAAAGCAATGACGGCTAAAGCATTTAATACGTTATGTTTTCCGAATCCTGTAATTTGAAAAGCACCATAAAAAGTATTTCGAACAAATACATCAAAGGTCGTTCCATAAGAATGATGTTGAATATTTTTTGCTTGAAAATCATTATCGTCATTAAATCCGTAATAAACGACCGGTACGTTCGCTTGAATTTTCTGTAAAAAAAGATCGTCACCGCAAGCAATAATACCTTTTTTTACTTGCATTGCCATTTCTTGAAACGCGTCAAACACGTCATCAATATTATCAAAATAATCTGGATGATCGAAATCAATGTTCGTCATGATGCAATAATCCGGCTTATACGCAAGAAAATGACGTTGGTATTCACAAGCTTCAAAAGCAAAATATTGGCTATCTTCTTGACCAAATCCAGTACCGTCTCCAATTAAAAAGCTTGTTTTACATGCACCTAATAAAACATGAGATAAAAGACCTGTCGTCGACGTCTTACCATGTGACCCTGTTACAGCAATACTTTTAAACTGTTGGGCAAGTTCCCCTAAAAAATCATGATACCAAAAGATTGGAAGCCCTAATTCTTTTGCCTTTTGCACTTCTATATGATCTGCTTTATATGCATTTCCTACAATAATTGTTAAATCAGTGTGAATATTATCCGCATCAAATGGAAAAATCGGAATTCCGCTTTTTTTTAGCCCATCTTCTGTAAAAAAGTGTTTTTCTATATCAGACCCTTGTACTTCATATCCCATATCATGTAAAAGTCGAGCTAAAGAGCTCATTCCTGTTCCTTTAATACCTACTAAATGATAGCACGTCATGTTTTAACCTCCAAAGTCTTATACAGGCAAAGCTTAGACAGCACTTTTACCTTATGTATCGTTCTCTTGGTTGTTGAATTACGATTTTTTATAATTAAAAATAAATCGTTGCTTCCGTAATAAAAATAGGTGTTTCTTTATACATATTCCAACCAATTAGACATTATTCATCATTTATTTTTTTATTCATTTTTTCATTATAACAAAAATCAGATGTAAGAAAAATATAATCTCAAACATTTTCATGTTATTCTCTATCCAATCTTTCTTTTCTCCCTTTACTTGTCATGTTTTAACATTTTTAAATGTAGCAAGACAGATGCTTTATAATAAGAGTGGATGGTTGCTTTCGGATGTTTTCGAAAAAATTGTTGCTGTCTTTTTTGTAAGGAATAAAGTATTAATTCCTTTTTTGAAGTAGGTACCGTCATCATTGGTCCAATGGATACGCAATGGAATGCTGATTTGGCAATACGCATCCAAAGGAGTTCCCCGCGCTGAAAAAGGGTGTTATCTTTCCCAGGCAATAAAACATTCTTTTTTACACCCGAATCAATCGATTGAACGATTATTTCTTGTTCGGAAAGATTCTCTACATATTCATACGGTTGAAAAAGTAACGCTAATAAAAGGCCGAGCATATGCCGCTCATACTCTTTAACAGCAACAATTTTTTTCTTTGTATATTGTTGAAATAATGTTGTCCCAATGACATTCACATAATCAAAAATAAACCAATGATCAAAATGATTTCGCCAGTTACGTTCAATTTCCTCTTGTTGTTCAAGATTCATTTCTAATTGAAAAATGTGACGTGCTCTTACTTTTTCACGAATCGAAGGAAATGTTTGAAAATCATTCATCATGGCATCATAAAACTGTAACAACGCTTCATCGGATCCCTTTTGTTTTTCTTTTCGTAGTGTGGTGAAATTAATAAAATCAGATTGCGTCATTTTTCTTCTCACCTTTACTCTTCATCGATAAAAAATTCATCATAGGCCATTAAAACATCTCGTGGTTTACTACCATTTTGCCCAGAAACAAGCCCTCTTGCTTCCATCATATCGATTAACCGAGCTGCTCGGTTAAATCCAATATGAAAACGTCGTTGTAAACTAGAAGAAGACGCACTTCCTTGTTGAAGGACAAATTCGCACGCTTCTGTAAATAACTCATCTTCTCCGTAATCTATATCCTCTTTTTTTAGTAATTCCTCTTTTTCAAATAAATAAGAAATCGAGCCACTTTTTCGAATATCATCCGTAATTCGTTCAATTTCTTCATCCGATACGTAATTCCCTTGTAAACGGACAGGCTTTCCTGAGCCATTCGCTATAAATAACATATCGCCGCTTCCTAATAATTTTTCCGCTCCGGAAAAATCAATAATCGTTCTAGAATCTACTTGAGAAGAAACACTAAATGCGATACGTGTAGGGATATTTGCTTTAATTAAACCAGTAATGACATCCACTGATGGACGCTGTGTGGCAACAATTAAATGAATACCACAAGCACGAGCTTTTTGCGCAATCCGGCAAATAGAGTCTTCCACATCATGCGGAGCAACCATCATTAAATCAGCTAATTCATCAATCACCACAACGATATAAGGTAATTTATCTGCTGGATTTTTTTGATTATATTTTTCAATATCACGGACCATTAAGGTAGCAAATTTTTGATATCGTGCTTCCATTTCATCCACAGCCCATTTTAACGCTAATGTTGCTTCTTTTACGTCTGTAATAACTGGACAAGCTAAATGTGGCAAATGATGATAGGGAGCAAGTTCCACCATTTTTGGATCAATTAAAAGTAGTCGAACGTCTTGTGGTGTTGCTTTATACAATAAACTTACTAGCATTGCATTAATACAAACACTTTTTCCGCTTCCTGTTGCCCCAGCGATTAATCCGTGTGGCATCTTTTTAATATCTGTTACAATAGGTTCTCCTTCAATGTCTTTTCCTAGCGCAATTGCGAGTGGCGATGGATGTTTTGTAAAAGCATGAGAGCGTACTACTTCCCTAAGCAAAACGGGCATTCGTTTTTTATTCGGCACTTCAATTCCAACCGTTGATTTCCCAGGTATGGGCGCTTCAATCCGAATATCTTCCGCTGCTAAACTTAATTTTAAATCATCCGTTAAATTCGTAATTTTACTTACCTTTACTCCTTTTTCTGGTTGCACTTCAAAACGTGTAACTGTCGGACCTTTTGTGATTGCCACAACATGTGCTTGTACATTAAAATGCACAAACGTTTCATTTAACAATTGTTTTTGCTCTTGTAGCCACGTTTCATCATCCTCTTCTACTCGCTTTGGAATATCTAGTAACGTAATTGATGGAAAATCATGAGACTTTTTTTGTGCTAACTTTTTACGATCTTTTTCTAACATTAATACGTTAATAGGTAAAGTCGTAGAAGCTGAAGACACTTTTTTCACTGGCGCATGTTGTACCGCTACCTCTTCTTGTGTCGTTTCCACCATCGTCGTTTGTTTCGTGCTATGGATCAATGTTTCTTCGTTTTTTGTCTCCTCTTTGTGCCATCCTAAATCGTCTGTCTCTTCAACATGGATTTCTTTTTCTTCTTCCGCCCTTTCTTCCGTGGCACCCACTTCTTCTTGCTGTTCCTCATTTTGTTGCCAACTTTCCGTTTCTAGCATATCGCTACTTTCATCCACAACTAATGATGTTGCTTCTTTTGTTTCTGTCCCTACTTGTTTCTCTTCTTGTTGTACCCCAAACTCTCTTTCTTCTTGTTCGGTGTTTCCTTCAGGGATTGTTTCCGTAACAGCATGAAGCAAAATCTCTGGCTCTTCTTTTTGTTTTTGAAATCCATAAATAGGAGAAGGAACATCTTGTGGCTTAAATGGACCATTGGAATATTTTTTTATTGGTTTTGGTCGTTCTTTCGTCGGTTGTTCGAAAGGTGGTGTCATGTTTTCTACAGGACGTTGGACACTTTCTTCTCGTCGTACTTGTTCTACAATTTCCTCCCCAATCGGTTCTGTATCAGAAATAATAGGAAAACGAAATGGTATTTTTCCTGGATATTGATACGTCATTCGAGCACCGGACGTTTGTTTTCGTTGAATAGGAGTCGGTCCAGATGGGCGTTTATATTTCCTTATATGATCTTGTTGCATCTCTTGTTGTCTTTTTTTCCTTCTACCAGGAGAAGAAATTAAAATTTCTGGTTCTTCTTCGACTGGTTGTTCCTTCCGTTTCTTTACAGTTTGCGGTGGTGTTTTTTCGTCCATTTCTTCATCATCAAAACTCGCAAACAACATTTTCCACCATTTCACGAATATATTTTCACTCATCATTTATCACCTCAATAAAAAGACGAATAACCACTAGAGAATCTAGTGGTTATTTTGTAAATGGTTCTCCAACAACAGCTGACTCATCTAAAACAAGAATACCTTTTTCTTGCGGTGCATTCGGAAGTGCTAATTCACGTGCAGAACAAATCATTCCCGCCGAGTCTACGCCGCGAAGATTCGCTGGTTTAATAATTAGTCCACTAGGCATTACTGCTCCAACTTTGGCAACTACTACTTTTTGCTGTGCCTCTACATTTGGTGCTCCGCATACAATTTGTAATACTTCTGTTCCTACATTAACTTTACAAATCGATAATTTATCAGCATTTGGATGTTTTTCTTTTTCTTCTACATATCCAACTACAAATTTAGGAGAAAAGTCTACTTCTAACGTATAGTCGACTCCATTTTTTTGGAAGATGGTTTCTATGAATTGTACAAATGCTTCATCTACTTTTACTTGACCATTTGCATCGATTTTTCCATAACTAGAAGCGTTTAAAATATTGTATCCAATGACTTCACCATTTGTATCGTCTTTCAAGCAAACAACGTCTCCGCACGCTTCTGCCTTCACGTTGTACCGATCAATTTCCTTTACTATAATAATTAACGTATCCCCGATTCCTACTGGATTATAAAATGCATTCATTTGCTATCCCTCTCAATCATTTACTGGTTTTTTCTTCGCTAAAATAAAAATTGGTTCTAAATGTTTTTCTTCATATAAAAGCGGTAATGCTGTAATAGGATTTCTTCCATTCATAAAAAATTGAAATGTCATTTGTCCTAACACATCATATCCTTGATTATTTTTAATATCCGCAATAATTAAAACATCTTGATGCGGAACTGCTAGTGCCATTTTTCCTTCTATCTCTTTTTCTATTTTACTTAAAAATGTTTCATTTAAAATGCGGCTCGCATCGTATCCATCATTTGTATTCACGAAATAAAAAGAATTTCCTGCTACTTCATCTTTTTTTATCGTCGTTTTTAATCGATGCAAATTCCAATTTGCCCATTCTCTTATTTGTTCTTTTGAAATTTTTTCTTTTTCTAAAAATGCTTCATCTAGCAATTGATACGTCTTTCCGTAATCAATGGCATAATAAATAACTGTTTCACTCGTATGTTCATCAAAAACTAATTTTTTCCCATCTTCCGTTTCTTTCGGAAACGACGTAGACCGGATCACAGGAAAAATCATCGATTGGATTTGACTAACAACAGGTTCTTTTTCCATCGTTGTTAACGTTTCTCTTATATAATAAAGCACTTCTTCGTAAGCAGCTTCATGTTGCTTATTGATTTTACTAAGAAGTGACGATAAATTCAAGGTTACCCCTTTTTGCACACGTTTACTTTCAATCCGAACAGATTCTTGTTCACGATTATACGAAAAAAGCCATTGCTCTTTTTCACATTCTTCTCGTAAACGCTCCACTAGTTGTCTAGAATTCATTACATCCCCTCCTCTTGTTCATTGTACCATTATCCCGATTCTTAGAAAAATGAAAGGGGTTATTTCTATTCGTCGAAAGAAAAAGAAGATAACCATCTTTGATTATCTTCTTTTTCTTGACTCGTTTCGTTCTTTTACAAACCTTCAATAAAAGCTTCGATTTGTGCTTGCGTTTTACGATCCTTATTAACAAAACGTCCAATTTCTTGTCCATTTTCAAAAGCGATAAAGCTTGGAATACCGAAAATATCTAAACTTGTGATCAAGTCAATATTTTCATCCCGTTCTACTAAATAAAAACGATATTCGCTATACTTTTTCTCCACATCCGGCATAAAAGGACGAATAAATACACAATCTGGGCACCAATCAGCAGAAAAAACAACAATTGTTTTCCCTTCACTAATTACTTGTTCAAACTGGCTTTGTGAAGTAATTTTTTCCATCTCACCATCTCCTCGTCTAATTTCTTTCTTTTTATATTATCAATCCTTCTTCTCTTCGTCTATTCATTTCCGCTTTTATCGGTATACTGTTGATGCTCTTCTAATGTTTCGGAAAAATAATGAGCATTTGTGCCGTCCTTTTTCGTGACAAAAAAGAAATACGAATGTTTCTCGGGATTACTAGCGGCGAAAAATGCTTGCTTTCCTGCATTTCCGATAGCTCCTACTGGTAATCCTTTATATCGGTACGTATTATAAGGTGTCTCTATTTGTAAATCTTCTAGTAACAATTGTTGCTTTCTTTCTGGCAATGCATATTGAATCGTAGCACAAGATTCTAATTTCCATCCTTCTTTCATCCGATTATAAAATACACCACTAATCGCTTTTTGTTCCGACACAAGTGCTGCTTCTTTTTCGATAATTGAAGCAAGAATGACCCATTCTGCCATTGATATATGTTTCGGTTTTTCTATCGTATTTATGACTTGTACAAATCGCTGAAACAAAGTAGCTATCACTTGTCCCCCCGTCATCTTTTCATGTAGCCAATACGTATCGGGATATAAATATCCTTCAAAAACATACGATACCTCTTGTTTTTGTGGAAACCAATCCTCATATTCTTTTGGAATAAGTGCTGCATTATTCGCGGCTTTTAAAAAATCTTCTTTCTCCACTATGTTATGTTTTGCTAAACGATCTGCTATTGCTTCAACAGTAAATCCTTCTGGAATCACTACTTTGACAGAAGTAATCGATTCCTGTGGGTTCGTAATCGTATTTAACACCATATGGTACGGGGTGCTTGTTTCAAGCAGAAATGTTCCCGGCTGAATAGCTGTATCTTTTCCTTGTAATGTTGCATATGCGACAAATAAAAAAGGAAATTGAATCACCTTTTGTTCTTTTAATTGGTTCGCAACCGTCATCAGCGATTCCTCTTGTTGAATCGTCACACGAACAGAAGAAACATTTGAATCCATTCCTTTTAAAAAAAAGAATAAACAAATACTAACGAACAACGCTATAAATAACTTCGAATTTCGCATTGTTTCCTCCTTTTCTATTTTCAGTATATCCTCTCCAACAAAATAACTTTCATCTGAAAATAAAAAAAGCGGAGGGAGGCTTGCTCAGCGACAGAGCTATAAGGCGAAGACCGGAAGAAGTGCTTTTGGCTTCTGGAGGGCTTTGACTTATAGCGGAAGTCGTTAGCCTCCCGGAGCTAGATTATAAAAAAAGCGGAGGGGGGCTTGCTCAGCGACAGGCATGAGATAAAAAAAGTGGTAGCCCTTCATGGAAGAGCTACCACCTTTTTTATTTTACAAGCGTAATTGGAACGTTACATAAAGAAATAACCTTTGTACTAACTGAACCTAAAACAATATTTTTTACTTTTCCTAATCCGCGTGTTCCCATAATAATGGAATCACATTTTTCCTCATCGGCTACTTGACAAATAGTTTCGGCAATTGGTCCAACTTTTTTCATTTCGCTTGCTTGTTGATTTTTTTCTTGTAAAAAAGCACGTGCTGATTTAAGCGCTATTTCTGATTCATCATTATAATAAATTGCTAAATCATGTTCGTTAACGAAAAGACGACCATGATTTAAATGAATCGGAGCTTGAACATTAATCATCACAATTTCTAACGATGGAAAGTGAGTAGATCTTAAATCAAGCGCATATTCAAGAGCACGAATGGCATTTTCTGAGCCATCGATTGGGACGAGTACTTTTTTCATGTTTACCTATCTCCTTTTATTGATGATTTAAAATAGTAGCAAGTGTCGATTTGTCTGTCGTTTTTACTAACTGAATAATTAATTCTTTTGCTGCTAAATAATCATCTACGTGAATAATAGATGCAGATGTGTGAATATATCGAGAACAAATACCAATAACAGCAGATGGTACTCCTTCATTTGTTAAATGAACACGTCCTGCATCTGTACCACCTGGTGAAACAAAGTATTGATAAGGAATGTTATGCGTTTCTGCTGTATCTAATATAAATTCCCTTAATGATTTATTTGTAACCATCGTACGGTCAAAAATTCGTAACAGCGTACCTTTTCCTAATTGTCCAAACGCTTGCTTATCCCCTGATGCATCGTTGGCAGGAGATGCATCTAACGCGTAAAAGATATCTGGTTGAATCATATTGGCTGCTGTTTGTGCTCCGCGAAGTCCAACTTCTTCTTGAACAGTTGCTCCTGAAAATAAGGTGTTTGGCAATGTTTCATCTTTCAATTCTTTTAATAGTTCAATACTAAGCCCACATCCGTAACGATTATCCCATGCTTTCGCCATAATTTTTTTAGGATTTTTCATCACGGTAAATGGACAAATTGGAACAACAAATTGCCCTGGACGTACTCCCATGTTTTGGGCATCTTCTTTATCATCTGCTCCGATATCGATTAACATATTTTCCATTTTCATCGGTTTGTTTCGTAAACTTTCGTCTAATAAATGTGGAGGAATAGAAGCAATCACTCCTGGAATAGGACCATCCTTTGTCATCACTTGCACACGTTGAGCGAGTAAAACTTGACTCCACCAACCTCCTAGTGGTTGAAATCGTAACAATCCTTTATCAGTAATTTGAGTGACTAAAAAACCAACTTCATCCATGTGACCAGCAACCATTACTTTAGGACCTTGTTCTGGTCCTTCTTTCACTCCAAAAATACTGCCTAATCGATCTTGAATAATTCGATCACTATATTTTTCTAATTCGGTTTTCATAAAAGCGCGAACCCCATGCTCAAATCCTGACGCTCCTGGAAGTTCTGTTAGCGTTTTAAATAGCTGTAATGTATCTTTTTCCATAAATAAAGACTCCTTTTGTTTAATCCTTTCTTCCTTTTCTCTCCTTACCATGTAAAGAGAGAGGATTGAAAAGGGCGCATATGCATCATCATACGCTTTTCTTTTATTATTTTAGCTAATGACAAAAAAAGATGCCACTCTCACCGATAACTAGTAGTATTCATTTCATTTTTGTTCACTATCTATTATACTTAAATTTAACTATGTACGTTTTAGGAGGAGTTAAAATGAGTAAACGAAATGTCCTTTTATCACTTGGAATCGGAGTTCTTGCAGGGTATGTACTAAACAAAAAGGTAAAAGAATCAACAATGATTACACCAGAGCAAGCACTAAAAGTAGCAAAAGCAAAATTTGCAGTAAATGGTGAGATTGAAGGGTCTTGGATTCATACAAAACAAGAGAATTTCCGTAAAAATGGGCTTTCTTATACCGTCTATCAAGGTGGGCTGACATTAAATGAACAAGGAGAAATCCATCATTACGAATTTCTCGTAGACGCAGATACAGGTACGATTTTAAGTGCTACAAAACAATAACAGTTATATTTTATGTAATCCCACATCATTTATCTCTTTTTCTATAATAAAAAACCTCCTACTAGCTAGGAGGTTTTTTATTCACTATACTCATACGTTTTTACGCTTAGCGATAGCTAGCGTCATTTCCATACAGGTTGTTTGCATTTTTCCACGTTGTTGTAGAATATTGACGACTTCCCCATACGTACATTAAATATGCTGGCACGATAAGAACTAATGATAATAATAACATCATTGGCCAAATGTTTAATGTTTTAACAGGGATACCTTTGTGATCTGCACGGTATTGCTCTACATTTTTATCACCGGCAACTTCTTGGTATGTAATCGCCTTTTGTTTATCTGTGTCAAAATAAACAAAGTCTTCGTTGTGGAAATAGAAAATGCCATCGCGATACGTGCTAAATTCAGCAATTCCAATTTTAACTTCTTTAATGCCACTGTCTGTTGGTTTTGCTAATTTAACAGTTTCAACGTTACGAAGTGTTACAGAGTCTTTTTTATAGTCATAATGAAGACCTGCTAATTGTTCGTTGACTGCATCTTTCATTTTATCTGCTGCTTGGGCTGTCCCTGCGAAGCCAAACGCCGCCACAACTACAACCATCGCCAATAATGCTTGGAGCCACTTCTTCATCATAATCCCCCTTTTTCTTAAAGTATGAAATAGATTACACCATAATCATTTTAACAGTTTTCCTATATAATTGTGAACTATTTTTTACTTTTTGTCATCTGTCACTTCTTTTTTAAATTAATTGATACTCTTTTGCCACATCTAACCAGTCACTTCTTTTTTTACATTTTAATTTTTTAGAAATATTACGACGGTGATTTTCGACTGTTTTAATCGCAATTCCTAATTGTTCCGCGATTTCCTTTTGGGAATATCCACGAACCGTTAAAATAAATATTTCTTTTTCGCGTGCTGTAATTGGTAATTCAAACTGCTCTTTCATATCGACTTCTTTTTCTTCAAAAAAGTGCAAAGCAGAAAAAACTTTTTTTCCGTTCAAAATGTCGCTAAACTGCTCCATTAATTCATTCCCATTTGCGCGCTTAACTAAATAACCGTCCGCCCCTTTATCTGCTGCTTCTTTTTGAAAATGAATATCTTCATACATCGAAAACATAATAATTTTTGCTTTTTGATGCAATATACGTAACTGTTCTAACGTTTCAAATCCCGTTAATCCACCCTCAGGAAGTGATACATCTAATATAATAACGTCTAGCTCCACCTTGCGAGACTTTTCTATTGCTTCTCTACCGTCTGACGCGTGGATAATATATTCTATTTCACATAAATCCTTTAATAGTACAGAAAGACCTTCGCGAACAATCGCATGGTCATCCACAATCATCACTTTCACCTTACGTATCTCTCCTTTATTTTTTACAGAGGAATCCATCCTGTGACGACTGTCCCTTGCTTTTCCATTGATTGAATCCCGACAGATCCTCCCCATTTTTCCGCTCTTTCTTTCATATGATAACTCCCTAAACCACTTTTTGTTTTTGTTGCTTGAAATCCTTCTCCGTCATCTTGAATAACAAAATAAAAACGTCCATCTGTTTTATACGTATGAATCATAATGGTTTCTCCGTTACTATGGCGCATTGCGTTCATCACGGCTTCTTTTATGATGAAAATAACATCAGCCGTCATAATCGGTTGAATCTCCTCACCAGTAGCATGTTTTTTCCACATTACGTGAAAAGACGACCAGTCATTCCATTTTTTTATTTCTTCTTCTAATTGTTGCGCAAAAGAATGATTGGCTGTTTCGTTACGAATTTCTCGCGAAAGCCCTCTTACTTTTTCTAACATTTCTTCTATTATGTTTTCCATCACTTCAAAATCAATGCCAGATGCATTTTTTTGTTTCTTTTTACATGATTGAACGTACAAAAATAATGAAAATAATGATTGCGCAATATCATCATGTAAAATACGAGCCCACTGTTTTTGCGTTTGCTCTATTATTGTTTCATTTTTCTCTCCCTCTATTATTATCATTTCATATTTAGTGTGATTTTCAAGAAAAATTACTCGCTTCGTCTCATAATCATTTAACTTTTGGACTGTTTTTTCGTTTATAGGAACATTTTTAAAGATGATTTCCTTATCATTTCTTAGAACTAAAATCGGATATGGAAAGTGCTCAACCATCAATTCAAAAAGATTTTTTTCCATTTTCGTTTCCTCCCTTTGTTAACAATTCGATAACAATTCCGACAATGATTGTTCAAAAATATAGGGTTAAAATCTATTTTATAGGGGAATTACCTTATAGGGAAAGCGCTTTTTTCTTTTTACAATGTTTAGTAACAGCATGATTTTGTATTACTTATTTCTTTTTTAGCTTTTTGGATTTATAGTATCATGACTTTCATTCTACTAGTTTAAAGGAGGATTTACTCATGGGTGATGTATTATTACTTAGTCGCCTTCAATTCGGGATTACAATTGCTTATCACTTCCTTTTCGTTCCACTAACAATTGGACTCGTAATCCTGGTTGCGGTAATGGAAACATTACATGCGAAAACCAAAAACCCACTATACCGTCGAATGGCAGACTTTTGGGGAAAACTCTTTACAATTAACTTCGTACTCGGAGTTGTTACCGGTATTACGATGGAGTTCCAGTTTGGTACGAACTGGTCTGAATACTCTAAGTACATGGGTGATATTTTCGGATCACCACTTGCAATTGAAGCATTAGTTGCTTTCTTCCTTGAATCAACGTTTATTGGTTTATGGATTTTTGGTAAAGATAAAATTTCACCAAAAATGCGCGCATTCTCTATGTGGATGGTTGCACTCGGTACAAACATCTCAGCTTTATGGATTATTACAGCTAACGGATTTATGCAACACCCAGTTGGTTATAAAATCAACGAAGAGTTAAACCGTGTAGAACTTGCAAACTTTGGTGAATTATTAACAAACCCATATACATGGTTCATGTTAGTTCACACAGTGATTGGCTGTTATATCGTAGGTTCTTTCTTCGTAATGGGGGTAAGTGCTTATCACCTATTACGTAAAAATGAAGTGGAATTTTTCACTAAATCATTTAAAATTGCTTTAGTAATGGCTGTTCTTGCAGCTACTGCAACACCATTTATCGGTCACCAACATGGTATTTATTCTGCTCAAGCAAACCCTGCAAAAGGTGCTGCTTTAGAAGCCGTTTGGGAAACTGAAAAAGGAGCTCCATTCCATATTATTCAGATTCCTGATGAAAAAAATGAACGAAACAAAGTAGAAGCATTATCAATTCCAGGACTTGGTAGTATGTTCTATACAAACAGTTTTGATGGTGAAATCAAAGGATTTAACGAAATTCCAAAAGACGAAAGACCACCAGTTGCTATCGTATTCTATAGTTTCCGTGGAATGGTTGCATTAGGAACTTATTTCTTAGCATTAGCTTGGATCGGTTTCTACTTATTCAAAAAAGGAAAAATCCAACAATCACGTCGCTATTTAAAAACTGTTTTATGGTCTATGTTATTACCTTATGTCGCGATTAACTTAGGTTGGGTTGTTGCTGAAGTAGGACGCCAACCTTGGACAGTATATGGTTTAATGAGAACTGCTGATTCTGTATCACCAATATCAACAAGTCAAATTTGGTTCTCACTTATCGGTTTAATTTTATTCTATACTATTTTAATTATCGCTGACGTCTTCTTATTGAAGAAATATGCAAAAGCTGGTCCTGCAAAAGAGGACGATCGTACTGACACAAAACAAGTGGTTGCTGGATAAGGAGGGATTTGGAACATGTCTCACGAAACATTAGCCATTATATGGTTCGTTCTTTGGGGCGTTATTTGGGCAATGTATTTTATGCTTGACGCTTATGGTTTAGGTACTGGGATGCTCTTCCCATTCGTAACAAAAAATGATCAAGATCAAAAACAATTACAACAAACAATTGGTCCTTTCTGGGGCGGTAATGAAGTTTGGTTAATTACAGCAGGTGGTGCAACATTTGCAGCCTTCCCGCTTACGTACGCTTTAATGTTTAGTTTTTTATACACACCATTAATGATTATTTTATTTGCATTATTCTTCCGCGCAGCTGGATTAGAATTTATGCATAAACACAGTACAGAAAAATGGAAAAATGCTTGGAAATGGGCATTCTTCACTGGTAGTTTTATTATTCCTTTATTCTTCGGTGTAGCATTTGCGAACCTTTTCGATGGACTTTTAATTCGTCAAAACGGTCCATTAGATTATGTGTATGAAGGTTCTTTAATCAGTCTATTAACACCATACGGATTATTAGGTGGACTACTATTTGTTACATTATTCTTAGTTTCAGGTGCAACATGGATCGGTGTAAAAAATGAAGGTCCAGTGGTAGAACGTTCTTGGAAAATTGCAAATATCGTTTGGCCAATTTCATTAATCTTGCTACTTATTTTCTTTGTAGCAACAAACAACCAAACACCTTTATTAGACAAATTTGCTGATTATCCAATCCTTTATGTATTACCTTTATTATCTGTTGTATTTTTAATTTTAGTAAAACCATTTTTAAAGAAAAAACAATTTGGTAAAGCTTTTGGTATGATTACAGCATCAATCGCAACATTTATGGCTACAGGATTTGCCGGAATGTTCCCTAACATGTTACCAAGTAAAATTGATGCTGCTTACAGCATTCAAATCATGGACGCTGCAGGTAGTGCATTAAACTTAAAAATTATGTTTATCGTTGCATTAATCTTTGTACCTATCGTATTAGCTTATCAATTGACAATGTACCGTGTTTTCCGTAAAAAAATCACACCAGAAAACGCTACAGGATACGATCATTAATCAAAAAAAGAAATCTCCTTGTTTTAATAACAAGGAGATTTCTTTTTATATATTCCGTTTTATTTCTTTCGTTACTTCTCCGTTTTTGTTAAATTTAATCGCGCGTGTAAAGGCATCATGATAAAACAATAACCACGCTTCATTTTCATATATCTCTTTCAGAAGCGCTTGCTTTGCAAAAATAGAGTCCATAGGATAATCATCATATGCCATTACCCAAAGCGGATTCGCATGCGCTGTGGTCGCATATATATCTGCTAAATGATAGAGATGTTCTCCATTATGTTCGATGTGAATAATAGCATGTCCATCGCTATGGCCACCAGTATGCATCATCTTTAATCCCGGTAAAACTTCTATTTCTTTTTCAAATGTACGAATTTGTCCCTCAATTGCTTCCCAGTTTTCTTTCCAATACGTATTTTTCGAACGAATATTAGGATTTCTCATTTCATTCCATTCTGTTTCCGTCGTATAAATGATAGCGTTCTCAAAAACAGATGTATAAGTGTCTCCGTTTGGAGCTGTTAACCCACAAGCATGATCAAAATGAAGATGAGTCATTAAAATAATATCAATATCACTCGGTTTTAATCCAAGTCCCGCTAAATCTTCTTCGACAAATGACTCTTCTAATACCCCAAAATTTCGCTTCATTTTATCGTTCATTTTCCCATTTCCAATACCTGATTCCACTAAAATTTTTTTTCCTTGGAATGTAATGAGCATCGGGTCTGTACGAAGTGGAATTTGATTGTTATCGTTAACCGAATAATGTCTGCTCCATAATGGCTTCGGTACCACACCAAACATTGCCCCACCATCTAGATGGGTAATTCCTCCACGCAACCACGTAATTGTTAATTCCCCATTTTTCCATTGTTCCATAATATCTCCTCCACCAGTAAAAAATAGATGATTACATTTTCATCATACCATAAGGAAGTTAAAAAAAAGAACTAGTTTTATAGTGAACTAGTTCCTAAATGCTGCTTCACATCGATATATTCTCATTCCCTGAGATGAAAATTTTTCTTCATACTCTGTCATAATGTTACCTTCGAATGTACTTTTGTGTAAATCTAAACTAATATTTTTAAGCAACATATTGTATGCTGAAAAACTTTCCAATGAAAACTCAAATAAATGTTGATTATCAGTTTTAAAATGTACTTCTCCTTTTTCATCCGTTATTTCATTATACATTTCTAAAAAGCTTCGATACGTTAATCGTCGTTTCGCGTGTCGTTGTTTTGGCCATGGATCTGAGAAGTTTAAGTAGACACGTTCTAACTCATTTGGTGCAAAAATGGTTAAAAGATCCGCTGCATCCACATTTAATAATTTAACATTCGGGACATCTGCTAAAATTGCTTTATCTAAAGCAGTGACAATCACGCTTTTATATACTTCAATTCCGATATAATTAACTGTAGGATTTGCTTTTGCCATTCCAGTTACGAATTGACCTTTCCCTGTTCCTACTTCAATATGAATCGGATTTTCATTTTTAAAAATTAATTCTTTCCATTTTCCTTTGGATGCTGTAGGATTAGCAATCACAATGTCTGGATGATTGGCAAGTTTCTCCGCTGCCCACGGTTTATTTCTAAGGCGCATTTTTTCACTTCCTAATCTGAAAATATTTCTTCTCTCTGTAACATTAACACGAAAAAATTCGAAAGAAAAGAGAAACTATCGAACGGGTTTTTTTCTTTGCTTAAACGGGTAACATGGCAATAGAGATGAAAGGAATGAACAAGAATGATTGTGCTGGAAAATGAAACACATTATTTATTAATTGATCAACATGAACATGCATTATTATCTGGTTGTTTTGCGCATTACTTACACCCTAAATATCCAGAACATCACTATGAACTTTCGCTAGCAACTGCTTTACATGATACGAGTTGGATTGATTTAGACTATGACTTACCTTGGGACGAGATTAACAGAAAACCATATGATTTCATCACATTACCTATCTCCATTCGATTACCGATGTATCAAAAAGGAATCGATAAGCTAGAAAAAATGACAAAATATGGTGCTTATTTAACATCTCTTCATTACTGTTCATTTTTTAAAAAGAATGCGACTGATACACAAGTGGTCACTTTTTTACAAACAGAAAAAGAACGAAGAGAACGACTAAAGAAAAGTTTTAAATATCCAAAAACAGATACTGATTTTTTCTGGCTACAATTTTTTGATGATTTATCCCTTTATACTTGTTTAAATCCCCCAGGAGTAAGCAAAGAAAATGAACATCCATGGTATAAAAATGGTATTTTCAATAAATCCTTAAATCTTAACGTACAAGTAAAGTGGTTAAATGAACGCACGATATTAGTCGAACCTTTTATGTTTGTCGAATCATTTCAAGCAAAAATTCATTATCGCAAATGCCGCAAATCACTAGGCCATTTAGATCCTGATTTACATACTATTTACTCCAAAACGATAACCTTTATTTCTGAAGAATCCCTTTATACAGGTATCTAAAAAAACAAGAGCAACTAATTATCTATACTAGTTGCTCTTGTTACTTTTTAGGAAGCCATGAAGCTAAATGATGATACCATTTTTGTACTTCTGTCACTTCGCTTCTTACATTATGCCAAAACATCATGTACATCGCTTCTGCTACGGCATACCATTGCATTCGTTTTTTCAAGTCATCAGTTAACGGACAACCGTATGCTTCAAGCCATGTTTCCCACTCTGTTTCATCAATATACCAATATAAAAGTAATCCTAAATCTAGCGCTGGATCTGCGACCATCGCTCCGTCCCAATCAATTAAATAAAGGGAACCATCTATTCCTTGTATCCAATTATTATGATTCACATCGCAATGACAAACGACCATTTCCTTTGTATCAATACTTTTCATTTCTCTCTCTAAAAAAGCAATCGCCTGGGTAAACAGGGCATCTGATAAGCCGCTTTTTACTTGCCATTGTTTTAATTTTTCAAGTATCGTCACTGGTGACAAAGGAGCTTTTCCTAATCGTTTTAACATTTCTAACAGTTCTTTCGAATGATGAATCCGACTTAGTAATTCCGCTATCATCGGTTGGTTCATCTCGCTTGCTTTCAGTTCTCGGCCTTTTACCCATCGCTGCGCAGTAATGACATCGCCATTCTCTAATCGTTTCGTCCAAAGCAATTTTGGCACGATTCCTTCTACAGAAAGCACAGCTAAAAAAGGGGAAGAATTTCGCTTTAAAAATAACTGTTTTGCTCCACTAGATGCAAAATAAGCTTCTCCTGTTGCTCCCCCAGCCGAAGAAACTTCCCATTCTTGACCTAAAATATTTTTCAAAGCTGAAATATGTATTTTTTCTTTTTGTTGTCCACATTCATTTGGAAATATTATCATAATTTATCACGCACTTTTAAATTTTAGCATATTCTAAAATTTTATCATATATCGCGAAAAATAAACATCATTTTATGTAATCTTTTTTTGTGCTTGATACCAAATCATCTTTTATTCTTCTTTCCGCTTTACGCTTACCGTTTTACAATAATCTAACATCACACGTGCTACCTTTAGTTGTTGTAATTTTAACGGAGATGGTTGATGAACAAGTTGTGTATGCCATTCTTTAAAATTTCTTCGATCGACTATTTGTAACGATAACGGGACATTTGGATATTCAATAAAAGATTGTTGAGAAACTAAGACTTGACGAACTGGAAAATCTTCCATTCCATGTTCTCGTAATATTGATTTAATAATATTGGCAGTTCGATTCAATGAAATTAAAGGGCTTAATACTTTTTGTTCGTAATCACTATCTACTTCTTTCCAAAACTTCTCCGAAGATCCTAAAAAAACAGAAAAGTTTATTCCTTCCACAAAACGAACGGATAACACTTCTACCGGTGATAAAATAATAATGTCTAATTCAACTGGTGCTTTTTTAATACGAAATACTGGTTCATAAAATATTAAATATTGATCCGGTAATTGCTCTAATAAAAATCGTAGACGAGCATCTCGCATATATTGTCGATCAATATACGACTTTTGTTGTCTCGTAGAACTTGCCCAACGCAATTGAAAGCGAAATAATTCATCTAAAAAAACTTGTCGTAATTCTTCCATTGTATCTGCTTTTTCATATAACGCTTTTGGTTGTGGAGGAAAAGCTGGAACTTGAAACTTCATTTCCTTTTTCTTAAAAAAAGGGAAAACTCGTTTCTTTTTTTCTGGCAACCATTCTTCGAAATTTTCTTGTTCCTCTTTTTCTATTTGCCCATATTGGTGCTTTCTCCATTGCTCTTTTAAAGCTTCCCACCGGCGCGTTTTTAAGCGAATAAATTGACCTGGATACTGCAAAATATCATGTTCATATCTTGACACATAATCTTCTAGTTTAATAAGTTGCGCCAAATCATACACCTACCATTTCAATAATCTAAATTAATCATTGCTACCGTTGTATATTTCGGATGATTGTTGGGTTCTATTTTGTATACATGAACCCGTTTAACCATAAAAGTGATTGGTACATCAAGGTCTTGTTCTATTTTTAGATCGTGCGAGCGAAAAGACTGATTCCATTTTTTCGCAATCGTAATATGTGGCGTATAAGGACGAGTTTCTTTTTGCCCTAACGTTTGTTCTACTATTTTTTGTATCTCATCATAAAGCTGAACAATCGCCTTTTCTTTTTGTACGGTTACATACAAAACACGTGGCCTTTCTTTTTTTCCAAACGTATCAATTTCTGTTAAAGTTGCGGAGAACGAACGATTTTGTAAGTTATGAAGCCTTTCTATAAGAATGCCTAATACTTCTTTCTGGACCGCTCCTAAAAAAGAAAGGGTAATATGAAAATCATCTTTATACGTCCAGGTTTTATATATATTTTTTGGTACACATCCATTTGAAAAAGTATGTAATACCTCTTTAACTGATAAAGGAATTTCAATCCCAATAAAATAATGGGGTATTTGTTTCATGACACGTTACTCCTTTTAAAAGAACTTACTATTATTATCATCGTCATTATTCCTAAAAAAGTTAATAAAGCAAAAACGAAATACATTGTAAACATCGAAAAATATTCTAAAACAAATCCTCCTAGTAACGTACAAAAGAAAGCACCTAGGCCTGTGCTAATAGCGTAATAAACAGAAATGGCGGTAGATTGAATTTGTTTTGGCGTCTCTTTTCGAATAAAATATAAGGCACTCGGAATAGTCAAACCAGTTGCTACACCTTGCATAATAGTAGATATGTATACAATCAATAAAGGTGGCTCTATGATGTACAACATCCATCTACTCATCGCCACGATACTTGCAATCATAAATAATGGAATCGCTCCTACTTTATGCATCCATAACTCACTGTATTTCATAAATGGCGCTTCACTACTAGCTGCAAGAAAAAAAGCAGCTCCTACCCCTGTTAATGTCCCTCCTAGCAAATGAATATACATACCAAAGTAAAAATCATTCGCATAAATTGGGCCAAACACTAAAAAGCATGCAAGAAAAAAAAGAACAATTTTCTTATTGGAAAATAAATGTTTTATTTCTTTTAAAATATTCGACTGTACGGTAACCTTTTCTTCTTTCACCAATGCTACTAACACAATGGAAACAAACAGCATCGAGCAAAAACTATAAAAAATAAACGTGGAGGACAACATATCTGCTAATATTCCTGTCACTAACACACCGAACGCAAAACCTATCGCACCGTATAAACGAATAGAGCCATAATTATACGATAGTATCTCCATGTGCGTTAACGTTAAACTATCTGCAATTGGAATAATGGCCCCTTGAAATAAAGATAACCCAATGGTAAGACAAAAAATGAGCCAAAATTGTTCAGTCACGATATACCCTAAACTAAACAATCCCGTCATTGCCATCGTCAACATTAAAATAAATTTTGGTCGTTGAAAATAATCTGTCACCATTCCCCAAAAAGGTTGAGTTAACATCATTACAATTGGTCCTGTTGCCATTATAATTCCAATTTGTGAACCTGTTAAATGAACTTCTTTTTGTAAATATACACTAAGCAACGGAAACAAACTCCCAAACCCAAAAAATAAAACAAAAAAGAAGCTTTTTAATATCAAAATAAGTTGTTTTTTCTCCACCTGTCTACTCCTTCGTAAAAAAATACCGCTCTATTGAGAGCGGCTTATTTTGCTAATTCATATATTGCTTCGGCATAAATCGCAATTGCTTGAAGGAGATCATCGATATAGACATATTCATCCTTTTGATGGGCAACTTCATTTCGGCCTGGAAATAACGGACCAAATGCTACTCCCGCTTGTAATGCCCGAGCGTACGTCCCGCCCCCAATGGACAATAATGTTCCTTCCTGTCCCGTATGTTTTTCATACACACGTTTTAACGTTTGAATAAGCGGATGATCTTCTTTTACATAATGCGGCTTAGAATCTTCTTTTATGGTATAGGAAAAATGTTTTTTATCCGCTACTTTTTGTAACGTTTCGTGAATCGTATTACTTGTAGTGGTTACTGGATAACGTATGTTCATCCCAATCATCCCACCATCTTCATGACGAAACCGTAACACTCCGACATTGACCGTTAAGTCCCCAGATATTTCATCTTTCGTTTGGATATGTAGTTTTTCCCCGCGACTATCTTGAAAAAAGTACCTATCGATAAACGATAAAAAGTCATGCGCATGATGATCAAACAAAAAATCCTGTAAAAAATGGGCCAAATATAATCCAGCATTCACCCCATGATTTGGCTCCATGGCATGTGCTGATTTTCCCTTTACGAATAACGTAACTGTATCTTCCTCTAATTCTGCATGCCCACTGATTGGGTATTCTTTTAAAAAGGAGGAAAATGATTCAAATAATACAGCAACATGTTTTCCTGAAATCACGGCTGTCGCTTCATCAGGCACCATATTAAAGCGAGCTCCAGCAGAAAAGGATTGAAGTGTGTAGTCCTTTTGTTCTCTATCTGTTATTTGTTGTATCCAAACAACGTCGCTGATTCCTTTTTCTGCATGAATAATTGGAAAGTCCGCATCTGGTGCAAATCCCATTACTGGCATTTTTTCGTGTTTAAAATAATGGTCGACACAACGCCAGTTACTTTCTTCGTCACCCCCAATAATCATTCGTACTCGTTTGGACAAGGGGAGGTTAGAATCTTTCACTAATTTTAAGGCATAATATGCTGCCATTGTCGGACCTTTATCATCAATCGCACCACGAGCATATACTTTTCCGTTTATTACGGTAGGTGAAAATGGCGGATTCGTCCATCCTTCTCCTGGTGGAACAACATCAACATGACAGAGAATGCCAATAATATCTTCTCCTTCTCCATATTCAATATGAGAAGCATAACCATCTACATCTTTCGTTGTCATCCCATCTGATTCTGCTTTTTGCAACAAATAATCCATTGCTTGTTTTACATCTTTTCCAAATGGAGAACCAACTTGTTTTGTTTGTTCATCTAGCACACTTGGAATCGCCAAAAACTGTATCATATCATCTAAAAAAGGTCGTTTTATTTTTTCTACTTCTGCTTTCCAATCCATATAATCACTCCTTCTATTGTTATTATAATATAATGAAACCTTCTTAACATCTTGTAAAATTGTTAAGACAATTTAAAGATTTCAATAAATTCAAAGAATCTTTGGTGTTTTAAGACAAAATATTGTAAAATAGGAGTAACAAGAGAAAGGGGGAATCTCCTATGGACTTATCAGCCGCTATGCAACTTAATTTGCAATCGCTTCAACACACGGTCCAACTAAGTATGCTTAATAGAAGTATGGCTAATCAATCAACAGCTGCAACGATGATGTTGCAAGACTTATCACAAAATCAACCAACAAACGTAGCACCTCATCCAACTCTTGGTAACTCATTAGACATTCGAATTTAATCCGTCCAATTCTTCGTACTAATTTAATTTCTTTATTCACACTATTAATCCAAGTTAAGCATTGTATCGTTTTGAAGTGAAGCAGAGAGTAAAAATGATTATTAAGGAGTGGCTCTTTTGAAATCATCTACAAATCGGATGCTCACCAGAGTAAAATCGATTTACTTTTACATCTCGGAACATGGTACGGTTTCAACGAAAGAATTAGTTGATGAATTTGGAATTACACAACGAACAATCCAACGTGATTTAAATGTTTTAGTATATAATGATTTAGTCGAAAGTCCAAGCCGTGGCAAATGGATAATCACAGAGAAAAAAATTAAAAAAACATCGTAAAAGAAAGTCTAGGTACATTACCTAGACTTTTTTAACTGGCTTACTTCAATTTCCGTTAGCTCACGATATTCTCCTAATTTTAATCCTTCTTCTAACGTTAATGGCCCCATAGAAAGTCTTTTTAAATACGTCACTTTCATACCGATTGCTTCAAACATTCGCTTTACTTGATGAAATTTCCCTTCCGTAATGATTAATTCAATTTCTGAACACGCATCAGATTGCAAAATCGTTAACATTGCAGGTAATGTTTCATAACCATCTTCTAGTACAACTCCATTTTTAAACATCTCAATATGTTTTTCTGCTACTTGTCCTTGTATATGAGCATAATATGTTTTAGGTACTTTATATTTTGGAGACGTTAACTGATGGGTTAATTCGCCGTCATTCGTTAATAATAAAAGGCCTTCTGTATTTTTATCTAATCTTCCAACGGGATGAACGTCATAAATCTTGTCTTTCTCACGTAATAAATCAATGACTGTCGGATCGCGAAGGTCTTCAGTTGCGGATACATACCCTTGTGGTTTGTGAAGAAGAAAATAAACAAATCGTTTATAACATATTTTTTCATTTCCTAGTCGAATATCGTCAACTTCAGGGTTAACTTGCGCTTTCCCATCTTTTTGAACCATCCCATTCACAGTGACAATTCCTTTTTTGAGAAACTGTTTTACTTCTTTTCTTGAGCCAACTCCTTGATTAGAAAGTAACTTATCTATTCTCATTTATGAACAACCTCATTTCTTTTACAACTTATTACACTATTGCTATAATGCAAATAGGAGGCGGTATGACATGAAGAAAAAAGTCGGTCTTCTTGCAACGGCAAGAAAAAAACTTGAGCATCCAGCTCCTGTTATAAAATTTTACACAAGCCCTTTATTCGTCAAAACTTTAGAATATGCCCAAAAAAACTATGATTATTTTTACTTTTATAATGCCCCCAATGGTTTTTTACTTCCTAACCAAGTAATTGATCCAAAAGATATTTCTATTAAAACGTATTCTGCTAAGGAAAAACAAGAATGGGGAAAAAAGATTATTCATACATTACTAGAACATGAATCCCCCGAACAAACCATTATTTATTTACACGGTGGAAAAGTATTTCGAAAATATTTAGAACCTATTTTAGAACAATGCGGATATGAATATGTTGTTCCATTAGAAGGGTTAGGAATCGGGCAACAATTAATTTGGTATGAGAAACAATTACATTCATAGGCTCTTATCTATGACACATCCGCATAGCTTTTCATACGCTAGATAGTGAAATGTACCATGGATGCTTTTTCATACTATCTAAATAAAAACTAGTGTGAACAAAAAAAGCAACCATTATTACCCTATGCGGAGGAGATACTATGAATTTTTTTGACCTAAATGAACCGTTTTATAACGAAGAAGAAGCTCGGCAATATCCACCTATGTATCAACAACCACCAATGCAACCACCATATGGCTATCCGCCAACAACAGGACAGATGTATTCACATCAACAAATCGAGCGTGAACTTCAACGTCAAGGACGGCAAATTCAACAATTAAATGCCAGGGTCACTCGTTTAGAAAGAATGTTCACTCGTCAAACAGAAGATTTTGCGTAAAGTTTGCTACATGATTCTTCTTTTATTGTAACAAAACTATACGAATAAATTGATAAAAAATACCCAATGAATGAACATACGCCGTATCGTCATAATGAGATACGGCGTATGTTATGATGAATGACGTTTCGAAAAACGTTTAAACAGATTCGTTATTCGAGCAAAGATAGCAATTTTTTCCCCAAGTATTTTTTCTGCTAAGTGAGAACGATACACCAAATATACATACACCATCATGCCTACAGCGGCACCAAATAACGCTTTAAATGTTAAATGATCATATGTAGAACTAAAGGTACGATTAAATATCGATATCATTCCAATCACAACAGAGACCATGATTGCGGTAAATAATAATACTAAAAATGAACGCTTCAGTACTAGTCTTTTCGGGAAGTAAGCAAAACGTTGTAGGATGAATACATTCAATCCAATCGCAAAGGAATAACCGATAGCTGTTGCAAAAATAGAGCCTGTTGCTCCGAATAGTTTTAAAAATGGCACATTCAAGATTAGTTTGAACAACAACCCACCTGATAAACTAGCCATGACATATTTTTGTTTGTTAATGCCTTGAAGAAGTGCTGTTGAAACACTATAAAGGGCGAGTAAAATGGCAACAGGAGCATAATATTTCAACATTTCTCCGCCAATCACAACATCTGCTTTTCCAAATAATAAGCCATAAATTTCAGTAGATAAAGAAAAAATACCAAATGCCATTGGAACAGTTAAAAAGATAGTAATTTGTAATGATTGTGAAATGAGTTTTTGCAATTCCATTTGTTTTTTTCCAACAAATGCTTCTGTAATAACGGGAATAAGTGATAAAGACAACGCAGTTGCAAAAGAAACTGGAATCATCACAATCTTTTGGGAATACGTATTTAATGCTCCAAATGCAACTTCTGCATCTTGTAACGAATAGCCAACGTTCATTAACGTTCGGTTAAATGTAAACTGATCAATCAATTGGTAAAGTGGCATGGAAATCCCAACAAAAACAAATGGAATCGCATATGTAATTAATTCTTTATACATCGCTTTTAAAGAAATATCAGAAGAAACCGTTTGTTTTTTTATTTTTTGCTGCACCGTCGGACGATGTGATACGTAATATCCAATTAAAATAAACATACTAGCAATGGCGCCAAGAAAAGCAGCAAATGTAGCAAACCCTACTGCTGATTCAATCGTTCCATGCCATACATAAATAATTAAATAACTTCCTAGTAAAATGGAAACAATTCGAACAATCTGTTCAACGACTGTAGAAATAGCTGTCGGTTTCATCGTTTGAAACCCTTGGAAGTACCCGCGAATTAAACTCATTGGTGGAATAATGACTAACGCAACACTCACCATTTGCATCACAAACACAACATCGTCTATCGAACTTCCTGTTTTATCCCCTGAACCAATAACGTATGGTGCGATATATTTGGCGCCAAATAATAAGGAAAAACACGCGATGAAACCAGTGATTGTCATTACTACTAAACCAGAACGAAATAGCTTTTGACTCGTTTTAAAGTCCCCTAATTCATTATATTTCGCCACAAATTTTGACACACCGAGCGGAATTCCAATCGTGGAAAGACTGATTAAAATCATATACGGAATGTAAGCATATGAATATAATGCAGCGCCTTGTGCCCCGACTAAATAATTAAATGGTATAATATAAATCATTCCTAAAAATTTAGATAGGAACGTCGCTACTGTCATAATGACAGTACCTTTTATAAATTTTGAAGACATGTTGCTCCTCCTATACTCTTCAACTGAAGAGTTACAAAACTCTTTCTACTTATTATGACGTTTTCATATATGATTTCGTTTATCAAAGTTATCTACTTCTTGCCAACAATATTAGAATATTGAAGGAAGATTTATTAAATACGTAAATTCTATTTTAATCCTTTTTGAGATAAAAACCAAACATAAAATTCGTGTACAGACGAAAGAAAGCGAGGATATTAAATGTACGATTGTATCATCATTGGTGGTGGTCCTTCTGGGTTAATGGCTGCCATTAGTTGTGCTGAACAAAAAAATCGAGTATTGCTTATTGATAAAGGAAATAAATTAGGAAGAAAGTTAGCGATATCGGGTGGTGGGCGTTGTAATGTAACGAATCGAATGCCTGTTGAGGAGTTAATTAAAATGATTCCTGGAAATGGGCGCTTTTTATTTAGTGCCTTTTCTATTTTTAATAATGAAGATATTATTCGCTTTTTTGAATCGCTCGGGGTGAAGTTAAAAGAAGAAGATAACGGACGAATGTTCCCTGTTAGCAACGATGCGCAATCTGTTGTACAAGCATTGCTTAACAAGCTCCAAAAACTAGGAGTAGAAATAAAAACAAATGCACCCGTAGAAACGATTGAATACGATAAAACAACGGTCAAAGGCGTGTCTTTAAAAGATGGGACATTTTTAAAAACGAAAAATATCATTATAGCGGCAGGAGGGAAATCTGTTCCGTATACCGGTTCAGAAGGCGATGCATACCCTTGGGCGGAAAAAGCTGGTCATACGATTACAGAACTTTTCCCAACGGAAGTGCCGATTGTCTCGAACGAAACTTTTATTCAAAACAAAACATTACAAGGACTTTCTCTTCGCGATGTTTCTTTATCCGTCTTAAATAAAAAAGGAAAAACAATCATCCATCATCGAGGGGATATGATTTTCACTCACTTTGGTATATCTGGTCCAATCAGTTTACGTTGTAGCCAATTTGTCGTAAAAGAATTACGAAAAACCAACACCGTAACAACGGAAATTGATTTGCTTCCAGATCAAACAGAAGAATTAATACGCCAACATATTGGACAACTTAGCGAAAAAGAACCGAAAAAAGCAATTAAAAAGGCGTTAAAAGGCTGGCTACCTGAACGAATGTTATTGTTTTTATTAGAAAAAGCAGAGATAGATGCTCAGTTACCAATGAATCAATGTTCCAAACAACAAGTACAGCATCTTATACAACTAGCGAAACACTTTTCTTTTTCCGTACATGGCACACTTTCTATTGAAAAAGCATTTGTAACAGGTGGCGGTGTATCGACAAAAGAAATTAATCCTAAAACAATGGAGTCTAAAATAAAAAAAGGGTTATATTTTTGTGGAGAGGTACTAGATATTCACGGATACACCGGTGGATATAATATTACTGCAGCGCTTGTTACTGGAAGAGTAGCTGGAATGAGTGCAGGGGTAAAGAATATAATAGATTAAGCTGAATTCATGTCACCTTAGTTCAAAAGTGGATTCGTCATTTCACAAACAATTTTCATCATTAGTGTTTTCACCCTTCCCTACTGATGATTAGATACACTTATCTATCTTTTATTATAAAGTATGGGGGCTCAGTCGAGGTAAGAGAAAAGAAAAATAAGGAAGGCGGTGAAAAAGAGATGCTTTTTCACCTCTGGAATCAGATGACTAGCCTCCCACATTGTCCAAAAATTTGACATAGGTCCTGTTTCTAAACTCTTTGTTCTCTTATCTGATGTGAATCATGATCATTAGTTTCTAAAAAGTATGAAAAACCAACGTTATAATCTAATAAACAAAATCCCAAAACTTCATTTTCATTCTTATAAAAACACTTTTGGATTGAATTAAATTCGCTAATGTTTCATCCATAAAATTTTTCATTTGTTCATGTTGTTCTTTTGAGAGTTTGTTCGTACTAAAACGCGCTTGTTGATTTATTTTTATTACTTGATTAAACTTTTCGGCATACTCCTTAGAATACATTTGTTCAATATCTTCTATATACCTATAAATCGAACCGCCTTTTCTAGATAATCCTGCATAATGTAATAAAGAAAGCGTATAATCAAATATTTTTGGAATGGAAACTTTATAATTATCATCTTCAAAACTGTTTTTCAAACGTCTTAATTCCATTCTTCTTTTCACAATATATAGGATAAAAGCCAAGAAAAGTAGTACTAAAATGATTGAACTGCCCATAATAACTTTTTTCCATGCTGGCATTTTTTCTTTTGGTTGTTGATTAGAAGTAGCATTAGGATATTGTGTATCATCCGTTATTTGTTGTTTCCCCTGCGTACCATTTTTTTGTTGTTCATCTCGAAAATCCCCTTGAGAACCATCTTTTTGTCCACGTGCATATTCACTTTCTCCATCCGTTTCACCTTGTGATTGTCCTGGATAATTTGATAAATCTGTTTGCTCCATTACCTGGTAATAAGGTGGAGTAACTTCAATTGGGATCCATCCAATGTTGTCAATATATATTTCAGTCCATGCATGAGCGTTAGTTCCATTGATCGTAATTGGTTCAAATTTTTCCTTATTTTTAATGTCTTTTGGGGTAATGAGATAACCTTCTACATACCGAGAAGGAATACCTAAATAACGAAACATTAGCGTGGCAGTCGTTGCATAATGTGTAGCGTATCCTTCCCTACTTTCTTGTAAAAAATATTGAAAGAAATCTTTTTCTTTTGGAACAGATTCTATATCCACTTTATACTTTATATGTTGATTTAAAAATGTCTTTACTATATCTATCGCTTTTTCATATGGAAGATGTTTGTTATCTTCATTCGGCACAACATCGAAATATTGTTCTAACAGCAATCTTGTATCTTTAGGAATCTCGGTATACTTTTCATAGATAAATTCATTATAGTAACTTTCATTTTTTAAATATCTTTTGACTTCCTCCCTATCTTTATTTTTATATAATTGGCTAGCTAGAGCGGGATATCTTTTTACTAAATTATCATTTGATTGATAGTGATAGAGGCGATGACCAAAAAAATTAGTTGACTTTAATTGACTATCATCAAAAGATTTTATGTGTTCAAATTCATCTGTTTTTGAATTTAATTCATACGGTGCATAAATATATTGACTATTTGCATCAAGATTATGAATTGTTATTTTACTTGTTTTTAAATCATTAGAACCATTTAATTGATTCACAATACTTAACTGCTGTAAACCATAAAATTCAGACTTATGAAGCCAATAAAAAAGTCCATAAGAATCGTAATATGCAGCTGGATCTAAGTCTACCCAACGATCGCTAGTATATTTTGAACCAACAAATCCCCTTAAATAAAGAGAAGTAGGTTTTTCCATCACAACTTCTAACGCCTCTTTATCTGTTAACTTTAATTTTCCTAGTTTTTTAAAATCACCTTGTGTAAACGTATTTGTTTTATCTTTTTCATACCGAAAATCATAAATCTCATCTGATAAATACTGTTTAAATGAAACTATTTTTTTGTTTTTAGAATAATTAGAAGCTGGTTCAACTACATTTAAAAATAAAAAAGTAAGAAAAAACAAAAAAAACAAAATAACAGATGTAAATATTACAATATAATTTTTACTTTTTCCAATCAGCACATTTTCCTTTTGATAATAAACAAAAGAATAATTAACCATTAAAATACTACAAAAAAATATAGCTACATTATAGTAAATGGCTGGTGTGATTCCTGTAGACACTTGGAAAGTAAAGAAAGTGATAACAAAAAGCCATAATAATAAATTATTCTTACTTTTCACCATTAGAAAGCAAAATAGGGAAATAATAATTGAAAATACCGCCCAAAAGCTCGAGGTAGCTAGTGTATATAATTCTGGCTTAATCGTTACATCTAAAAGAGGAAAAAAATTACCTGTATGTGTACCAATCACCTTTATCATTTGATTAGTAGTAAGATTCAAGCCATTTATAATATAGGAATGAAAAACAACAACCAAAAAAATAATTAGTAAAAGAAATGAGAAAAAAACTTTTAACATTAATGTAGACTGTTCATAAAAAAAATGAAAAAAAAGCAAAAAAAGCAAACCTAAAATAACTGTAAAGATGGATACACTTTTTAATTCAAACATAGATAATAGACCTAAACTAATCGTTGTATAAGCAATTCCAGAAACAAAAAAATCACGTATTAGTTGCGACCATTTCCTTTGAATACTTGTTTCATCATGTTGAAAAGAAATTTCAATCTGCTCACTTTCAGCTGTTTGTTTCACTTCTATCCCCCCTCTCTCACTACCCAAGTCGGTGCAAACCTTCCTCTGAATATTCTGGTGATATAATAATCTGCTCGACTAGTCTGGAATGATATTTTTTTATTTGTTCATCTAGACATTGTAAAATCGTTATTTGAGATGTATGGTCTAAATATTTCTTCCATTGCATCTCTTGTTCTGGTGTAATATAAATTAAATGAGAATAAAGCATATTCCACTCCCTTTTTAAGTATAAGGAAAGACCACTTTCTGTATGTGCTCCTTTTTCTATTTGTAATAAATCATGTACTACATAAGAAAGATCATCGATTGAAGTTATTTCTTTTATTATCCATTCCCGCATTTTATTATCATACCAGCCGATGAAGTGGGTATAACTTGACTCTATTAAGGATTTTGAAACAGAAATAAACGCTTCCATCATACTATCTAATACTTTAGGTGAAAATTTTTTTTCTTTCATTAAAGTGGAAGTCTCTAGCAATAATAAAATAGATTGATCCGTTGTTTCACTCATTTCCTTTACGATAATCTCATCAAATTTACTCGTTAATTTCCAATGAATATGCTTAATCTCATCGCCTGGTTTATATTCTTTTATACTAAAAATATCGCTACTATCTTGCCCTTTCTGTGCTAAAGTCGATACATCAACATTACTTTTTCTCATTGTATGTTCAAAAAAACTAAAATTTTCGTCAAATTGATTCGGTAAAACGAGCATTTCGAATGAGGTATTCGGTTGGATACTAGTTTTAAAAATTCCCAAATAATCATAACAAATCACATTTTGTATACGAATGTTTAGTTTTCCACAGTATTTACTATTGAGGTTCCAATGGATCTTTTCTTTATTTTTTCCATTCACTGAAAAATAAAGTTCTTGATGCTTTTCTTCTCCTGTCCATACATTTTCCACAAACAATAAACATTTCATTTTAGCAATTGGTAAAACAGTTGTATTTATTGTTTCTAAAGAACACAAAGAATTAGTGTTTTTTTCTGTAACTTTGGGCCCTCGTATAGAAAACATTACTCCTTTTTTTATTCTCCTTATACTTATTCCTAAAAAAAGAAGTAAAAAAATCGTCGCTACTAAAAAATAAAGTGAAAAATAGGAATCAGAGATAATATAAAATAAAATAACAAATAATCCTACCAACACTCCTTTAATTTTTGAACGTAACATCTCTTATCCCCCCCCTCAACCATTTTTTTCATAAGATAACTAGTTCTTTATTTTTGTGCTATCTGGTGTTTTTATCCCTTCTAAAAGTTCTTTTAAGATTTTTGAAACATGATGATTCGCTACTTTCGATTTTTGCTCTAAAATAATCCGATGACTAACCGCATCAATAAATATTTCAATCACATCTTCTGGAATAACATAATCTCTTCCATTAACAAAAGCATGAGCCTTCGCTAATCTATTAATCGATAAAGCTCCACGCGGACTAATCCCTTGTAATATTAATTCATGATTTCTTGTAGCTTCTGTTAAATGTGTAATATATTCTAAAATTTCATCAGCAACAAACACTTGATTTACTGCATTTTGCATATTGATAAGTTCTTCTTTTGTTAAAACTGGTACAACGCTATCAAGTGGTTGTTTATCCTGACGATCCCGTAATATTTCCACCTGACTTTGAAAATCTGGATAACCCATTTGTAATTTCATCATAAAACGGTCAAGCTGTGATTGTGGTAAAAACTGAGTTCCGTATGAACCGAATGGATTTTGTGTTGCAATCACGATAAATGGCTTAGGTAACTCATATGTTATCCCATCAACCGTCACTTTACTTTCTTCCATTGCTTCTAATAATGCTGCTTGTGTACGACTTGTTGTTCGATTTATTTCATCAGCTAAAAGTAAATGACACATCACAGCCCCTTCTTTATAAACAAATGTTTCTTTTTGTTTATCATACATCGTAAAACCAATCACATCCGAGGCAACAACATCTGGTGTAAATTGAATTCTCTTAAAATCAAGTCCCAGTGCTTTACTAAATGTAAGTGCTAATGTAGTTTTTCCGACCCCTGGTATATCCTCGAGTAAAATATGACCTTTGGCTAAAATGGACATCCATACTTTTTTGATAACGTCATCTTTACCAACCATAACTTTTTCTATTTCTTCTATAACTGCTTGTGATTTTTTTCTCATCTTTATTTCCTCCATTTACATGTAAAATAACTTTACTTACAGACCATACTTCATTTTAATTCGCTCTAGTTTTTCACCAAAAGGCTTAATCGTTAGCAATAAAAAAATAATGTTAGACAACGCATAAATAATCATAAAAGGAAAAGAGGCAAGAATCGCTGCTACATAACGAGTAGCATTAAAAGTTCTATCCACTGCGAGTACGGTCCAAATATCCATCATTAACGAAAAAATAACACCTGCGAAAATCCCATACATAACTAACATCCATTTGGTTTTTTTCAATTTTGTTTGAACAGCTGGTAATCCGGCGATAAAACCAATCATTCCCCATGAAAACATTTGAAATGGGGTCCATGGTCCTTGTCCAAAATAGATATTTGAAATAATGGCGGATAATGCACCTACTAAAAATCCCGCTTCTGCTCCAAAATAAATGGCCGTAATAACTACAATCGCTGTCACAGGTTTAAAACCTGGGAGTGCAGTAAAAATAAAACGACCTATAACCGAAATAGCTACCATAATTGATAAAATGACAAGGTACCTTGTTTGACTATCTTTTTTTTCAAATGACAAAAATACTAGAATAAAAGCTAAAAATGCCATCATAATAGAAATCAAATTGTAATTTCTATCTTTAAAAACAACAATACCTGCCATTATAATAAGGGGAATAACTAAGAAAACAAAAAATATTCTCCACTTCTTATTACTCATCTTTTTTCTCTCCGTTTAACTTGCAAAGTTCTATGACGTGATCACAAGTAATGGCATCTTTATACATATGCCTAGAAAGACGATTCGCCGCTGTCGTATAAAAATTATTGTTTGAAAAAAATTCAATAGGTGGATCCATTGATATCACTTCTCCATCAAAAAACAACCCACAACGATTAGAAACTACCGCTGCAAATTCAACATCATGAGTGACTATAATGATTGTGACCCCTTGTTCTTTTAATACAAATAAAATATTTTGTAAATTTTTCTTAGAAAAAGCATCCATCCCCTTGGTCGGTTCATCTAACAAAAGTATTTTTGGTTTTAGTAATAAAACTTTACCTAAAGCAACTTTTTGTTGTTCTCCACCACTTAAATCATATGGATGTTTTTCGAGTAAGTGATTAATCGATAACATTTCCGCTGTTTCTTGAATACTTTTATTCATTTCTTTTTTTGTATATCCCATTACTTTGCTAATTTCTTCATAATCTTCTTTAACCGTTGATTTTAAAAATAGACTTTGTGGATCTTGCGGTAATAGTGCTAAATTATGCTTGTACAATTCTTTCCCTTTGTAACCTTTGATTTTTTTTCCTTTGATCAAGATATTTCCCTTATAGGCACGATTTTGGCCGGCCATTAAAGTTAATAATGTCGTTTTTCCTGAACCGTTCCCCCCTAGAATACTTACAACCTCTCCTTTTTCCACTTCAAGATTAGCTCCCATTATGACATCAGGTAAATCTCTTTCATAACGAAACCACACATTTTTAAATTGTAAAACTTTCTCATTCGAACTTTTCTGCTGATTAGAAAAAGGTTTATGTAACGTTTCGATATCCATTTTAAAATGTTTTTTTAAAAATTCACGACCATCTCGGATTGTTAATGGACTTTTACCTTCTAGTTGTAATGCATTAAAAATGCGCATCGCACTAGGAAGCGCTTTTAACATTTTGTGAGTTTCATTTATTTGTTTTAACCTTGTTCCTATATATTTTGGCTTTTCATTAGCAATGATAGCCCCATTTTCTATCACAATCACTCTATCTGATAATGAAAGCACTTCTTCTAAACGATGCTCAACTAAAATAATCGTAAGACCTAAGTCGCGATTTAATTTTTGTAATGTCGCGATAAAATCTGATGCTGCAATAGGATCTAACTGAGAAGTCGGTTCATCTAAAATTAATACTTGTGGTTGCATAACCATAATAGATGCCAAATTTAAAAGTTGCTTTTGCCCTCCAGATAACTCCGTTGTTTTTTTCCTAAACCATGAATGAATACCAAAAAAATTTGCTATTTCCCCTACCCTTCTTCTTATTACAGATGTGGGCACACCTATATTTTCTAATCCGAACGCTAATTCATGCCATACCTTATCTGTTACAATTTGATTTTCTGGATTTTGCATCACATAGCCAATTTCACTTGCTGATGTTCTCTCGTCTAGTTCTTCTATCTTTTTTCCTTTATAATAAATTTCACCTGTTTTGTTTCCGTGCGGTGTTAATTCTCTTTTTAATAATTTTAAAAGCGTTGTTTTTCCAGATCCTGATTCACCACAAATAACGACAAATTCTCCTTCTTGTATAGAAAAAGTTACATTTGTTATACTAGGTACTTTTTGTTGTGGATATGAAAAATTTAAATCTTCGACCTTAATAATTTCCACTTTATGTTCTCCTTTACTTCGATACCAAAAGGAATCACCATTAAAATAAAAGCAATCATATATTGCACAAAATCTTTTGTTGAAAAATGAAGGGAAGAGATTACTGGATAATAATTAAATTCAAATTGTTGTTGATAAAATCCAATGATTAGACTTAAAATGAGAAGACTAATAATCACTATCATCCATACATCCCTTTTATACCATTGAAACAACGAGAAATTTGTTCTTCCTTTTAACCCGTATCCCCTTGCTTTCATGGAATCTGCTTGATTGATAGCATTTTCAAATGACCAAGTTAAAATACTACTAAAAACTCGAAAACTACTGAATACTCGATCTGTTATGCTATTACTTGTATATAGACCTAATGTTTTTTGTACTTGATGTACTTTTTTTATTTGCCTTTTAAACATTGGAATAAATCGCAAAGACATCGAAATCACTAATGATAACTTTGGAATTGCTTTACCAAATAAATAAATAAATTTATCTGACGTCATTAATTCACTGTACGATTTACTCCAAAAAATAATAGATGTTAACATCGTTGCAATGAAAATACCATAAATAATTGCTTCTAATGTGACTGGGTTATCATTTAAAAAAAATAAAATGGTTTCTCCATTATGACTAAATATCGGATTAGTAATAGAAATCAAAATAAACACTAAACTATAAAAACCTATATCTTTTAAAATTACCTTTAATGGGTGCATCATTATGAAGAAAATAATACTTCCAAACAATGAAAAGACTAAAAGAATAGGATTCATTGTAAACATCGTCACAAAAATAACAGAAACATAATACAAAAATAAAATACTCGGATGAAACGTTGAAAAACTTTTCACTTCAATCACCTTTATTTTTCATAGAAAATTCATATCCTAAATCTCTTCCTAAATCACACGTATAATTAAATTCAATTACATCCCCATCTTTTAATTTATACTTACTCACCCCATAATCTGGATATTCCTCATTAACAGCATACATCCAACCACTTAGTGGACCGCAAGAAAATTCATATAAATGATTAATCCCTTGAATATAGACACTGCCATACGCATTCTGGTCTGCACCTTGAAATTCCATATGAATTTTATTGTGTCGTACCGTTCTTTGTAAAATATCAAAAACAGTATCACCTGGTCGTAACACGTATTCTGTTTGTTTTAAAATAACACCATCTTTTGGAACATATTTTTCTGACCTTAGTTCTTTAGATAATTGATCCCAGTTATCTAGAATAGTGTCACAATGAATGCTGATTGTTACTGTTTCTGAATCCTCTGTTATGTCATCAATATGAGTTAAATAATATTCATCAACTGATTGAATTTTTGTACCAGAAGCTAGTACTGCTATTAATAAAATGACAAAAGCTAGGGATAATAAATCTTTACGCACTGTTCTTCCTCCTAGTCACAATCTCTTTCATCTACTAATAGCATTTTTTGTTTCATTTTTTCTTTTTTACGTTTCCTTGCTCTTAAAATAATCGTAGTAATGATAACAAAAATAAGCATTATAATGACAATCGTAATAATTCTAGCTCGAATTAAATTATCAATTTGTGTTTTTGATTTTTTTATATCCTCATGCCCTAGTACTTTCTTTTGATCATAAGGACTTAATTGTTCAAAACGGGAAACAATATTTTCTACATTTTCTTTATCTTTAATGGAAAGTTCGCTAAAAGGATATAACTGATCTAAAATATCACGATTTAACAATTCAATCTCCGCTTTTATTCTTTCAATTTTTTCTTTTTTCATATTCAGTTCATCTAATGCATAAATATACTCATCTTTGTTTTTTGCAGTCTCTAATTTTTTTATTAACTTCACAACTTCTACATAATGTTCCGTCGTTACTTTATCTGGTATTTGCTTCACTTCATTTGCATCTTCTTCCGAGAAAACTAATTCCTCTATGATTACTTTTTGCTTATCAAAAATTGGTGTAATCGAGCCATTTCCATGTTTTGTTACTCCTATATTTTTGGCGATAGATTCGGAATTATTTTCAATCCCTAATTTTCCCATTGATTCTGCTAGTTTATAGTAATGAAAAACATAAGAACGTTCAGAAATAGGAATGTTTAAATATTTTTGAAACAATTCTTCTACCACTTCTTTATCTTTTTCTGTAATTGAATCAGGTAAAGATTCAATCGATTGTTCGAGTGACATAATTTCTTTTTTTAAATCTTGGTCCATTTCTTCTCTAAAATCGTATAACGTACGATAATTTCCATAATATCGTTTCAATGAAATGAGAGCATAAAGAACTTGTTCACTCGCCATCGAATTTGACTCATCTGGTAAAGATGTTGGATTATCCACATCATATTTTTCTGAATGAATAAAACCACCATCATTTTGATGATATTTTAAAATTCCATTAATTAAAGTATTCTCATTTTTAATAAAGCGTTCATCGTGTGCAGGGTCTATTCCAAGGCTTGTTAAAGCAACCAATACTTGCGCTGTGCTTTCCACATTTTTTGCTCCCCAACTCTCATAATCACCATCTTCTAATTGTAATTTTGATAGCACTGCCAATGATTCATCTATCACTTGTCTAACTTTTTTTGTTACCGTTTTCCCACTTACTTTTTGTTTATACGTATATATTTGCTCACTATTATAATAAGGAGCTAATGCCTGAATAGCCATTGCTGTTATGTCTGGGTCAGCTGTTTCAGCTTGAAATGAAAAGCCTCCATCATGCAATTGCAATTCCAATATTTTTTGAATAATATCATCGCGTGTATTGTAAGCATCTTTCGGTACTTCATATCGCATACTATCAAGCGTAATTAGTCCAAAAATCCAACCATTAATTCCTTGCTTACCTAAAGAATTTGTTTTTCCACGGTTATATGTTCCGTCCGCAATTAAATCAATCGAGTGACCTGATTCATCTCTCCCGATTTGAGTTGGATCCCCACCCATTGCTAAAATCGCTAATGATATCCTGTGCCATTCTGTAGACTTTGTTTTACTTAATTTATCTTTTGTTTTATAACGTTGACTAACGTTATCCCCGATAACCGCTAAATACGCTTCATAGTCATCGGGATAACCAATTCTACCAATGCCAATCGGATACCAATCCCCCGTTGTATCCCCAGCATTTTCTAAAAAACTGCTATTTAACAAAGGGTCTTTTTCTAAAGTACCTATGCTATCCTTTTTCCAGTTAATAATCATTCCGATATGGTCTACATAAACATCACTGTCTTGATTTGTCACTTTTTCTTTTTCTGATGTTTTAGCATAAATATTAGAGGATATTGTTGTCATAAAAAAAGAAACTATTAATAGAATGGAAATCAAAGTATAGATCTTTTTCAACTTTTTGTTTAACATCTTAACTTCCCCTTTAATTCAGTTTGATAATCACCATTCCTTTGCATAATCTGACCCAGGCATACCCCCACCAATATCAGCTCCATATGCTAATGTAAATCTAATTCTCACAACATCCCCGTCTTTAAAATAATAATCAGCAAAACCAACATTTGGGTAATTCCCATTCACGCTATACATCCATCCAGAACCATTTGAAAAATCAAATTCTCCAAGTGAATCTGTTAGATAATCCTCTGGTTCAAATCGATCCATATCTCTTTGTAATAATTCTGCTAAATCTGCTGGAATTATCGGATTTGTTACGATACCTGGTTTATAAATAGCCGACAAATAAAATGAGTTCTCATGTTTACCAGTATGTGTGTACTCAATACCGTATTCTTTAAATAATCTATCTAATACGTGAGAGGCTCTCTCACCTTGATATATTTCTACTTGAACTGGTGGAATAAGATAACCAAGACCGATTGTAGTTGCTTCTAGACTGATTGTTACTGTCCCTACACTACCGAATTCCTCCGCAACTTGACCAATAACAACAAGTTCATAAACTCCTTTATTACCTTCTTCATCAATTCCAGTAATAACAATGCTATTGTGTCCATTTTGGATATTTAGTTTAAAACTAATTTGACTAGAATCCTTCCAGCCAAATTGAACAGGATTTCCATTATTTGAAACAGAAATGATTCCATTTCCAGTTGTAAGAGATTTTCCTTTATAATCAAATGCTTTTACATGGAATGTTCGCTGAGAGTTTTTTATTACTTCTCCTTCTTTTATGTCAAATACAGTTATTGTAGGAGCATGTGCATTCTTATCTTTTTCCTTCTCTTGTTGCTCACCACTTTGAGGAACAACATAAGTAATTACATAGTTTTGAATTAAAGCTTCATCTTTGTATGTAGCTGTTAATTTGATATTATTTTCGCCTTCTTGAAGTGTTGTAGAATACTGTCCATCACTCTGTTCATCTAATGATTTCTCATTCACGCTTACAGATAAAGTAACAGCCTTTTCACCATTTTTAGCCACCGCATTAAAAGAAAATGCCTGGACATCTACTTGCTGATCTTTTAAATCCGTATCAATGATTAAATTATTTTTTTCTTTTTGATAAGTAATGAGATACGTTTTTTTTATTTTTTTATCTTTATGCGAAGCAGATATAGTAATTTTATTTTCGCCTTCTTTTAACTGAACAAAATACTGATGTTTACTGTCTTCTTTGATTTTTTTATTTTTTAAAAGAACATTGACTGGGAGTTCTTTCCCATCTTTTTCTGCCCAAGCAGTAAAGGTTAGTTCTGGCTTTTCAACTATATCCTTATCTTTCAAATCAGTTTGAATAACAATTTTTTCAACCTTTAAATAGACAGTATATGTCTTTGAAACAGTAAATATTTTACCTTTTTTATCTTGGTACGTTACTTTAACTGTAATAGTATTTTCGTCTTCATCAAGAATGACACTACCATCAAATTTTTGTTGTAGTGTTTTATTTAAATAAACATCTACCGACTTAACTTTATACTCATGTTTTTTTTGTTTAATTCTAAAAGAATATTCTTTTTTAGTGACGGTTTCTTTATTTTTTATTGTCGTTGTAAAAAAATCGTTTTGTTCTTTTTCTTTTTTCACAACATCTTCTGGATCAATAATTTCTACATACGGTGATTCTTTATTAATGAGCTCACTTTCACCATTTCCAGTTTGCCCCTGAGAATTCTCTTTTTCTTCGCTAGATTCGCCGTAACTAGCGTTGTTTTCTTCTTTTTCTTGGTTCGGTTTTATTTCTTCTTTCTCTTCCTGTTGTTTTTCTTCATCATTTTTCTTTTCTTCTTTCAATTGCTCTTTTTTTTCTGTTCTTTCTCCTTTTTCATTACTTGTACCATTGACTAAATGTTTATAACTACTTTCTAATGGAACTTGAGAACTATTTTGCGCGAATTCTTCCATTGGATTTTCTGGATTTAACATTTTTTGTTGTGTAAAAGCGTATCCAACATATGTTACAAAAAAGCTTAAAATCGCTAAAATAGTAAGTACTTTGAAAGATTTTTCGCGATTAAAGACTGTATGTTGAAGCATTTTTAAAAAAATCTTCATCACTGCTAAGCTCCTTCCCTATCTGTTTCCTGTATCCAACGAAATGAAATCAAAATCAATATTTAACATGTGTATAGTGCAAAATACAACATGCTTTATTTAATACAGAAAGAAAATGTATTACAATCATATTTCCTTATTCAAATACTCGTTTCATTTCTTCTTTTTTTCCTTCTTTTATTAATTTTCCTTGAAAAATAATTCGATTTTTTGTTGGAGTAGGAACATCACAAGTAATTAATGTTAATCCATTGTAATCATTTGATAAAATGGTTGTGTCTTTTTCATTAATAACAAAGTTTTTTTCAATCTGATACACATAAACTTTTTTTTGATCTTTGATATAAACTTTTTCTCCCTCTTTTAATTTCATAAGTGGTTGAAATAATAATCCTTCTTTTTTCATGTGATGACCTGTTAAAATAACATTTCCTTTATTAAATCCATAAAATTCATCATTTAACAGACCTGCCCCTTTTAATAAATTTGTATTTGTTGTTTCACGAAAAATAGGTAACTTTAATCCAACTGAAGGTATAGCAATTAATCCAATTCCTTCATTATTAACTTCTGTTAACCATGCCTTTAAAACGTCTCTCTCACTTACAAAATTAATTTCTCCAATATTTTTTGCTTGTTTTAAGCTCGTCGTCATATCATTCTGAATTTTTAAATTTTCATATGATTGTTGAGACATATCACTAATAAGATAATTCTTTACGGATGGACTGATAAGGAATAAAAATCCAACGATGATAAACAATAAAGGCAATATTTTATATTTCATGTTAATTACCGTCTCCTATTTATTCAAAGCAATAATTTTTTAATATAATATTTTTTCCTTATAAAATAGGACCTCCACTATTAATAAAACTAATTAGCAATGGAAGCCCTATTCAATACATTTTGAATTACTAAATTGCTTTACTTATGTTTAATTTAAAGTTTTAATTTTAACTTTTTTCTTATTAACAATAAAAATCCAATTAAGATGAAAGATATACCTACTATGAAAGAAACCACACTTTGATTTTCTCCAGTTTTAGGAATTTCAACATTATTATTTTTCACGCTATTCTTTTCAGATACTTTTTCTAATGTTTCTTGTTGTAATGTATCGGAAGTTGGATTACCATTTTCTAATTTATCTATTGACTCTTTTGATGATTCTTCTATTGGTTTATTTGACACACCTTGTGTTGATTCTTGTGTTTGATTTTGCATTTGTTCATTTGTTTGTTCTTGTGTTGGCTCATTATTTTCTGTTTTAGGGCTAGAAGACTCTTCTTTTTTATTAACGTTAGCTAATAGTATTTGTGTTGTACCATCTACTTGTTCGGCATCTATATCATAACTTTTATATAATGCTGTTTTTAATTCATAAGTTCCTTCAGGTATTGTATTGTTTAACTTCATTTCTATATTAATTTCTACATTTTCTTGAATAGATGCTTTTACTACAGTTTTTTCTTTCTCTATTTTATTTAGTGTGTCATTAGGTGAATTAATCACTTGTACATCATTTGTTTTCATTTCTTCATTATTTTCTGTTTTTACCTGATATGTTGCTTTAAATTGATCAATAATTTCTTTTTGATTTACTGCAATGTATTGACCACTCTTGCCATCAACCAGCTTAGCATTTAATTCTTTCCCCTCACTATCTGTAGCTCTAATAGACTCTATTTCAAAATTGTTAGGTAACTCTATACGAATCTCTGGATTAGTGAAAGACGAATAGTCTTTTTCTGAACTTAGTTGATAGATATAATTAAATTTTAAAATCCCTTCTTGTTGACTATCTGAAGGCACCGTTTCATTATCATTAGAATATTGTTCTAGTTCTTTTAATTTTGCTTCCAGTTGACTTAACTTTTCTGCATTTGCTACTAATTTTTGTTGTGATTCTGTTAACTGGTTGTATGCTACTCTCACTTCTTCTACCAATGCTTTGTCTTTTAATGTAAGATTAGATACTTCCGGTAAATCTGCAATTTTTTCTTCTGCTTTTTTTGCTACTGCTTCTTGTTCTAATTCTTTTATTCTTGCTTCTAGTTGGCTTAACTTTTCTTCATTTGCTACTAATTTTTGTTGTGATTCTGTTAACTGGTTGTATGCTACTCTCACTTCTTCTACCAATGCTTTGTCTTCCAATGTAAGATTAGATACTTCCGGTAAATCTGCAATTTTTTCTTCTACTTCTTTTAATGCTTTATCTACTACTTCTTGTTCTAATTCTTTTATTCTTGCTTCTAGTTGGCTTAACTTTTCTTCATTTGCTACTAATTTTTGTTGTGATTCTGTTAACTGGTTGTATGCTACTCTCACTTCTTCTACCAATGCTTTATTGCCTAATGTAAGATTAGATACTTCCGGTAAATCTGCAATTTTTTCTTCTGCTTTTTTTGCTGCTGCTTTATCTACTGCTTCTTGTTCTAATTCTTTTATTCTTGCTTCTAGTTGGCTTAGCTTTTCTTCATTTGCTACTAATTTTTGTTGTGATTCTGTTAACTGGTTGTATGCTACTCTCACTTCTTCTACCAATGCTTTATTGCCTAATGTAAGATTAGATACTTCCGGTAAATCTGCAATTTTCTCTTCTGCTTTTTTTGCTGCTGCTTTATCTACTGCTTCTTGTTCTAATTCTTTTATTCTTGCTTCTAGTTGGCTTAGCTTTTCTTCATTTGCTACTAATTTTTGTTGTGATTCTGTTAACTGGTTGTATGCTACTCTCACTTCTTCTACCAATGCTTTGTCTTTTAATGTAAGATTAGATACTTCCGGTAAATCTGCAATTTTTTCTTCTGCTTTTTTTGCTGCTGCTTTATCTACTGCTTCTTGTTCTAATTCTTTTATTCTTGCTTCTAGTTGGCTTAACTTTTCTTCATTTGCTACTAATTTTTGTTGTGATTCTGTTAACTGGTTGTATGCTACTCTCACTTCTTCTACCAATGCTTTATTGCCTAATGTAAGATTAGATACTTCCGGTAAATCTGCAATTTTTTCTTCTGCTTTTTTTGCTGCTGCTTTATCTACTGCTTCTTGTTCTAATTCTTTTATTCTTGCTTCTAGTTGGCTTAGCTTTTCTTCATTTGCTACTAATTTTTGTTGTGATTCTGTTAACTGGTTGTATGCTACTCTCACTTCTTCTACCAATGCTTTGTCTTTTAATGTAAGATTAGATACTTCCGGTAAATCTGCAATTTTTTCTTCTGCTTTTTTTGCTGCTGCTTTATCTACTGCTTCTTGTTCTAATTCTTTTATTCTTGCTTCTAGTTGGCTTAACTTTTCTTCATTTGCTACTAATTTTTGTTGTGATTCTGTTAACTGGTTGTATGCTACTCTCACTTCTTCTACCAATGCTTTATTGCCTAATGTAAGATTAGATACTTCCGGTAAATCTGCAATTTTTTCTTCTGCTTTTTTTGCTGCTGCTTTATCTACTGCTTCTTGTTCTAATTCTTTTATTCTTGCTTCTAGTTGGCTTAGCTTTTCTTCATTTGCTACTAATTTTTGTTGTGATTCTGTTAACTGGTTGTATGCTACTCTCACTTCTTCTACCAATGCTTTATCTTTTAATGTAAGATTAGATACTTCCGGTAAATCTGCAATTTTTTCTTCTGCTTTTTTTGCTGCTGCTTTATCTACTGCTTCTTGTTCTAATTCTTTTATTCTTGCTTCTAGTTGGCTTAGCTTTTCTGCATTTGCTACTAATTTTTGTTGTGATTCTGTTAACTGGTTGTATGCTACTCTCACTTCTTCTACCAATGCTTTGTCTTTTAATGTAAGATTAGATACTTCCGGTAAATCTGCAATTTTCTCTTCTGCTTTTTTTGCTACAACAATATTTTCTTCCTGATCTATTTTTTCAAGTGCCTCATCTATTTCGACTTGACTCGCATCTACAGTTTTAAGAACATTAATGGCATGATTATAAACTTTTTTTAAGTTATCATTTTTTAAATATTCATCTTTTTTATCACTGCTGTTAATTTGAGCTATTTTTTTAGTCAATGCATCTTTATTTACTTTGTCAAAAAAATTCGAACCCCAACCACCACCTATATCACTACCTAAGGCAATCGTATATTGGACACGCATTACATCTCCATCTTTAAGATAATAATCAGCAAATCCAACATTAGGAAAAATATTATTAACTGAATACATCCATCCTGACAATGAATTGAAATCAAATTCCCCTAGACCCCATTCAGGATCATAATTCCCTTCATCATAATTTCCTTCTAACTTTTCCTTTAATATATCTGGTATATTAGGTTCGGTTTTATACACAACATTTGTATCATCTAGCAAAGTAGCAAAATAAAAACTATTATCCAATTGTCCTGTTTTTCTGTAATCAAATCCATTTTTTTTAAGTATTTCATCTAATTCATGAGAAGCTCTCCTACCTTTAATAATATCCACTTCTACTGGTTCAATTATGTACCCTAACCCAATAGTAAAGGCATCTAAGCTAAAAATGAATGTTCCAATAACATCTCCATCTTTAGCTTCTTCCCGAGTTAACTTATATTTGTTCGTATACGTTTTACCCTGATTTTCTACAACAATTTCAACATTGTTTATTCCAATATTTAAATTTAATGTATAACTTGTCTTTTCTGTGTCATCCCAGTTAATATTAATTTTTTTACCATTATTTGTTACCTTAACATTGGAAGCACTTATCTTATTCCCATTACTATCATACGCCCATAAATCAAACGTTAATCGATCTGCTTTTGTAATATAATTATCTTCTAAATTGGTTCTAATTGAAGGATCTGAGCTAATATTTGTTGATTGAACATCATTAAATACATCTTCAGCATTTACCCTAAATGTTGTCATAGGTGAAAACATCAATAATGCTACCAACATTATGACAATATTTTTTTTTATTTTAGCAAACATTCTTTCATTCCTTTCATATTAAAAATTAGGAAGCGAATAAGCATTGATATTATTCGCTTCTATTATTCAATAAAAACTATCCTCTAATTTGATCTCTTTTTCTAATAAAGAACGTTAGTCCAAATACTAATAAGAGAATGCCTGCTACACGAATCGCTCCATTTTGGGATTCACCAGTTTTAGGAAGTTTTTTCTTATCTTGTTTATTTTTATCTTTCACTTGATTTGGATTTTTTCTATTTGTAGATTGTGCACTATTAATTTCAATATTTTTCTTTTTTATATTTTCTTGATTAGCTTTAGGTATTTCTTTTAGTGAATCTGATTTCTTCGTGCTTACTCGTTCATCATTTGTTGATTTTCCATTGTCATTTTTTTGCGTATTTTTTTCTAACTCATTTATTTTACTTTCTAAAGTTATTAGTTTATTTTTATTGGAAACTAATTTCTTTTGTTCTTCTGTCAAATTTTCGTATGCTTCTCTCGCTTTTTCTATTTGTACTTTTTGTTCTAGTTTTAGAGCAAACTCTTCTGGTAAATTCTTTATTATATCCTCAACTACGTTAGCTACTGATTTATCTATCTCTTGCTTCTCCAATTCTTTTAGTTTGTTTTCTAATTGAATTAATTTTTCTTGATTAGTGAGTGATTTCTTTTGTTCTTCTGTTAAATTATTAAATGCTTCTCTCGCTTTTTCTATTTGTACTTTTTGTTCTAATGTTAGAGCAAACTCTTCTGGTAAGTTCATTATCATTTCTTCTACTGATTTAGCGACCAATTGTTGTTCTAGTTGAATAAGTTGCTCTATATTCTTCACCAATTTTTGTTGTGAGTCGGATAAATTATTGTAATTTGTTCTTACTCTTGTTATTTCATTTTTAGCACCCATTGTTAAGTCATTTACATCAGGGAGCCCTTCAATCATATGGATTATATTTTGAGCAGCAGCTTCATCTTCTGATTTTTGTTCTAGTTCATTCATTTTTATATTGATTTCTTCAAACTTTGTCACTTTTTCTTTTGAAAGCAACTTTTGTTGTAGTTTGGTTAATGCATAATACATTTTCCTTAAATTTTCTACTTCTACTTTATGTTCTATTGTTAAAAGATTGATTTCAGGTATATTGTCAATCAATGTTCCTATTTTTTGTACTTTTTCTTGATCATCTTGCAATTGTAATGAAGCAATCCTTACTTCTAGTAATTGTAAATTTTCATAATTTAATACGTGTTTTTTCTGCGATTCCGTTAATAGGTCATATGCTACTCTTACCTTGTTTACTAACGTTTTATCTTGTAATGTTACACTTGACTCTTCTGGTAAATCGCGAATCATTTTTTCTACATCTTTTGCTACTGATTCATCAATAACCTGTTGTTCTAATTCTTTCACTTTGTTTTCTAATTGAATTAATGTTTCTATATTCGATACTAACTTTTGTTCTAGTTCTGTTAATTTCTCAAAAGCTTCTCTCGCTTCCTCTATTACTATTTTGTCTTGTAACATTACGATTGACTCTTCTGGTAAATCGGAAATCATCTTTTCTACCTTAGCTGAATTTTCACTATTTTTTTCTTGAATCAAAGCTATCATTCTTTTTTCGCGTTCAATTAAGTCTTCAATATTTTTTACCATTTTTTGCTGTTCTACCTGCAGTGCGTCATATGCTACTCTAGTTTTATTCACTTCTTCTTGATTGTCGATTGTTAACCTATCGACTTGTGGTAATGCATCAATCATTTTTTCAACTTTTAATGCCATTTCTTTATCATTTTCAACTGTATCAATCCATTTAGCATAAAAAGTTTTATTACCATAACTCCCACTTGGAATCATTTTTATTGGATTACCTTCAAAATTTGAATTATCATACCATCCTTTAAAAATGTAACCTTCATTTTTCATTTGTTCAGCTGTTGGTAATAAAATATCATTATCTTCGATTGTGTATGAAGTAGGTATCTTATCACCTATTACGTCCGCACCATTAGCTTCTAGGATGATTGTATATTGTATATTTTCATATTGTGCGTATAAAGCTATATTTTGTTCTGGCATTGATAATTTTTCAGAAGGATTATATACTGTCCCACTTCCATCCTTTTTAGTGTTCCAATTTTTGAACTTCTTACCTTTCACATCATTTCCACTAGTTATTTGTAATACTTGATAAGGAGCATAATATTCTTGTTTAACGTCTTCTTCAGAAATTCCTACAAACTCAACAGTAAATGTTTTAACTAGCATATTTAAATGTTCACCATTTATCATATCTGTCATATCATATAAGGTATTTTTTCCTTTTTTAAACCGATCGTATGCGATTAACCCATAAAGTGCTTGGTCAGTTGCCATGGCATTAACACCTGTCCCAGAACCACCACCACCATCATAGCCAGTTGTTACATGTTTAAAGCCGCCAACTTCTTGAGATGATCCACTACCATTAGCCCAAAATGTAATAAGAGCATCAATCATATTATTTGTCCAAACGCCATCTTGAATAGCTCCATTTTTTATAAAACTTACATTTTTACCAATAGAATTTAACTCTACTTTTTCTGAAAGAGGATCAATTCCTAAAGTAGTTAATGCAACTATCACTTGTACCGTACTTTCAGCATTAACGTTTCCAAAAGCGGCATAAGCACCATTTTCAGTTTGAATAAGCGATAAAACATAAATTGCTCTTTCAACAGCTTTAGCAAAATCCTCATAGGAAGTTGTTGCACCTGATTGCAAATATCTCTCTTTATCTAAATAAAAAGGTGCCAGTGCTTGTAGGGCCATTGCAGTAATGTCAGGATCAGGATTTTTTCCGAATAATGCCCATCCGCCTAACATACCACTTTTTTGCGTAATTTCTTTTTGTAAAATATAATCAATCATTTTTCCATATGTATTTACATCAGGGTTTTTAATATCTTTATAAAATTCATAGTTACCAGTATTCATCGCAATAATTTCCCAAATCGGACCATTTATTCCTTGACGATAAGAAAATTTGTGTGATTTTGACAATTTTTCTATAAAATCATACCCTGCTACATCAGTAATATCATAACCTAATGCTGAAAGAGCCAATATTAAACGAGACCATTCTGTTGATTTACTCCGATCTAGGTTTCCATTCTTTTCATTAACATATTGTTCTATACGTATAAGATAATCATCAAAATAATTTTCCGGAATATAATTAATATAATCATAACCAGCATACTTTCCACGTAATAAATCCATTACTGACCACTCACCAGCAATTGTTCCCATACTAGGCTCAGGTACAGTTTCTAAAATATATCTAGAAGAGGCATTAATATAAAACCCAACATCCGGTTGCTTGTCCTCCCAAAAACGGATTCCTAAATTTTTGTAACTTGTTTTTGGATCATACGCTTCTGCAAAAACAGTTTTTGGAATCATTGCTACCAATAGTGCCATAACTGAGATGGCAGATAACAAACGCACAAATAAGCTTTTTTTAATTTTCAATTTATTTCCCCTTTCTTTATTGAAAATAAAATATTACACAATCCTAAAATATAAATGGATGTTATGAATGACTTTTAATAAGACAATTTTGACTGAATATTCAAAAAATAATAACTATTTTTTGAATATTGATTGAGTATGGTTCCCTTTTTTGAAACAAAACCGCTTTTATTTCATTATGGAATAATCCTCTCCTTTTACTTATATATACTTCTTGTTGACTTTGAATAAGTAGATAAAATAAAAAAGCCTTAATTTCCTTTTCGGAAATTAAGGCAAAATCCACAAATTTATACTTGCACAAATAAAAAATATTCGTGTATAAACAAATTAGGATTACTATGCTTTACCTTTCCTCGGAAGGTCTCATAAAAGATTGTGGCATGTCTCCTGACTTATAGGTCATCGCATTTCTTTTCCCTTCCCAGTTTCCCAGTGGTTTGAAAAGAATACTACCTACTTACAGTGGCCGGACCGTTTAGGATTTACACCTAATTCCATTTTAATATTTAACAAAATTGTTAAATAACCAAAATCTGCTACTATTCATTTCTCAATGTAAGTAAAATTGTATCAAATTAATCATTATTTATCAATACAATATTATATTTCCTCTAATATTTATAAATTACCTAGTAACACCATACTATAAATTACTAAGTATATAAACCTCACCTATTAATTTTTTGACTTGGTAGATGAATGCATATACTTAATTTGCAACAATATTTACTAATTTTCCTGGAACAGCAATCACCTTACGGACTGTTTTTCCTTCGATAAATTCTTGTACTCGTTCATCCGATAGCGCTATTTTTTCTAGTTCTTCTTTTCCAGTATCCTTTGCAACTACTTTTTTCGTACGAACCTTCCCGTTTACTTGAATCACAATTTCGACTTCATCTGTCGTTAATTTGCTTTCGTCATATGTTGGCCAAGATGCATACGTAATCGATTCGGTATGTCCAAGTTTTTCCCATAATTCTTCCCCAATATGTGGTGCTACTGGTGAAAGCATTTGAACAAATCCCTCCATAATATCTTTTGGAAGCACTTCCTGTTTGTATGCATCGTTGATTAACACCATTAATTGTGAAATACCAACATTAAAACGTAAATGTTCATAGTCTTCGGTTACTTTTTTCACCGTTTGATGGTAAAGGCGTTCAAATTCCTCTGAGCCTTGCGTATCTTTTATTGCAGGATTTAATGTACCATCATCTTGTGCAAATAAACGCCATACGCGATCTAAGAAACGACGTGCACCATCTAACCCATTTGTACTCCAAGGAACCGACGCATCTAATGGACCCATAAACATTTCGTATAAACGAAGCGTGTCTGCACCATGCGATTCCACTACTGTATCTGGATTTACTACGTTGCCCCGTGACTTACTCATTTTTTCATTATTTTCTCCAAGAATCATTCCTTGGTTATATAAGCGTTGATATGGTTCTTTCGTTGGGACAACTCCTAAATCATATAAGAATTTGTGCCAGAAACGTGCATATAATAAGTGAAGAACCGCATGTTCTGCACCACCCATATACATATCAATTGGTAACCATTGTTTTAATTTTTCAGGGTCTGCTAATTGCTCTGAATTATGTGGGTCAATGTAGCGTAAGTGATACCAACAACTTCCCGCCCATTGTGGCATTGTATTTGTTTCACGACGACCTTTACGTCCGTTTTCATCGACTACATTTACCCAATCTTCTAAGTTTGCAAGTGGTGATTCCCCAGTTCCTGATGGTTTCACTTGATCTGTTTCTGGTAATAAAAGTGGTAATTCTTCTTCTTTTACTGATTCCGTTGTTCCATCTTCCCAATGGATAACTGGGATTGGTTCTCCCCAATAACGTTGACGACTAAACAACCAATCGCGTAAACGATACGTTACTTTCTTTTCGCCTTTTTTATTTTCTTCTAGCCATTGAATCATCGTTTTAATTGCTTTTTCTTTATCAAAGCCATCTAAAAAGTCAGAATTAATGTGTTTCCCTTCGCCAGTATAGGCTTCTTTTGAAATATCGCCACCTTGTACTACTTCGCGAATTTTCAATCCAAATTTTTGAGCGAATTCATAGTCACGATCGTCGTGTGCAGGTACTGCCATAATCGCACCGCTACCATAACTCATTAACACATAATCAGCAATCCAAATCGGCACTTTTTCCCCGTTTACAGGATTGACAGCATAACTACCAGTAAACACACCTGTTTTATCTTTTGCAAGGTCGGTACGTTCTAAATCACTTTTATGTTTTACTTGATCTAAATAAGTTTGTACTGCTTCTTTTTGTTCTGGTGTTGTAATTTTTTCTACTAATGGATGTTCAGGCGCTAATACAGAATACGTTACACCAAACAATGTATCTGGACGTGTCGTAAAGACTGTATATGTTTCGTCTGTTCCATCAATAGTAAAGATTACTTCTGCCCCTTCTGAACGACCAATCCAGTTTCGTTGCATTTCTTTAATATTTTCTGGCCAATCTAGTTCTTCTAAATCTTCTAATAGACGATCTGCATATTTTGTAATACGTAACACCCATTGACGCATCGGACGGCGTTCTACTGGATGATTTCCGCGTTCACTTTTCCCGTCAATTACTTCTTCATTCGCAAGAACAGTTCCTAATGCAGGACACCAGTTCACTGGCACCTCATCTACGTATGCTAATCCTTTTTCATATAACTTTAAGAAAATCCATTGTGTCCATTTATAATATTTAGGATCCGTAGTATTAATTTCACGGTCCCAGTCATAGGAGAAACCTAATGATTGAATTTGTTTACGGAATACTTTGATATTTTTTTCTGTAAATTCTGCAGGATCATTTCCTGTATCAATCGCGTATTGCTCAGCAGGAAGACCAAACGCATCCCATCCCATCGGATGAAGCACGTTATATCCTTGCATCCGTTTCATACGAGCCAAAATATCCGTTGCTGTATATCCTTCTGGATGTCCAACGTGTAAACCAGCTCCTGACGGATACGGGAACATATCTAATGCGTAGTAATTTGGTTTATTTTCATCTTCCGTCGTTTTAAACGTTTTGTTGTGTAGCCAATAATTTTGCCATTTCTTTTCAACTTCTTGATGATTAAAGCTCATCTACGTCACCTCTTTTATTTATATATAGTGAAAAAACACAAAAAAGCCCCTCATCCCGAAAAGGGACGAGAGACTTTGTTTCCCGTGGTACCACCCTAATTAGCATAAAAAAATCATGCTCACTTCCATCCTTAACGCGGAAAAACGGAGAACACTACTTGTTTTCGCATTCTCGTCTCTAAGGTGAGTTCATAAAGCCTAAATTATTAGCTTCCACCGACCGCTAACTCTCTGTAAATTAAGAATCTTTATTACTAATCCTTATCTTTGACATTTCTATAAACCTAATGCCTATTGTATGTACTAAATTTTGCCCTGTCAAGCTTAGTAGACGGTTCTTTTTTATTCGTGATAAAATAAAAAGTACTTGGTCGTCATTTAGATACTTTACTATTGGAAAATTTGTAAAGAAAGGAATGACGAAAGAAAGGAACTTATCATGCAGACACAAATGTACGGAGATAAACGTTATTACTCGTTAAATTATTATTTTAGAGAAACATTTGGAGAAAAAATTTTCAAAATTCCGCTAGATGGCGGATTTGATTGCCCTAATCGAGATGGAAAAGTTGCTTTTGGTGGATGTACGTTTTGTAGTGAACGAGGTTCAGGAGACTTTGCTGGAAATCGGACCGACCATTTAGTGAAACAATTTCAAGATATTCAACAAAAAATGCATCAAAAATGGAAAGAAGGAAAATACATCGGCTATTTCCAAGCATATTCCAATACGTATGCGCCTGTTGAAGAATTACGAGAAAAATTTGAAATGATGTTACAACAAAAAAATGTGATTGGCCTCTCCATCGCAACACGACCAGATTGTTTACCAAATGATGTCGTGGAATATTTAGCAGAATTGAATGAACGGACATATTTATGGGTGGAACTCGGCTTACAAACAGTACATGATCAAACGGGAGAACTGATTAATCGTGCTCACGATTATGCTTGTTATGTAGATGCCGTTAACCGGTTGCGCAAACATAATATCCGAATTTGTTCCCATATCATTAACGGTTTGCCACTTGAAACGTACGATATGATGATGAAAACGGCTCGCGAAGTGGCAAAATTAGATGTACAAGGCATTAAAATTCATTTGCTTCATTTATTAAAACATACACCAATGGTAAAACAATACGAAAATGGACTTGTTCAACTAATGGAGTTTGATGAATATGTAAACCTTGTTTGTGATCAATTAGAAATTCTTCCACCAAATATGGTCATTCATCGTTTAACTGGTGATGGACCCTCTCATTTAATGATTGGACCGATGTGGTCGCTTAATAAATGGGAAGTGTTAAATGCTATTGACGCAGAATTAAAACGACGCGATAGTTATCAAGGAAAGTATTACAAAGGATGAGGCAATATGATGTTAGAACAAGCAGTTCCCTTTTCCCATACATTATTACGAAAAGTTGTCACATCTGGTGATATCGTAGTGGATGCAACAGCAGGAAATGGGCATGATACGTTATTTCTTGCTGAGCTTGTTGGAAAAACAGGGCACGTTTATGCATTTGATATTCAAACACAAGCAATCGAACAAACGAAAAAGCGAATTGAAAAAGCAAACATCACAACTGACATAACGTATGTATTAGATAGCCATGCACATGTAGAACAATATGTAAAAGCAGAACATAAACAAAAAATTAGTGCAGCCATTTTTAATCTTGGCTATTTACCACGGTCTGATAAAACAAAAATTACAACGGCAACTTCTACTATTCCGGCAATGCAACAATTGTTAAAACATCTTCTTCCTGATGGATTAATCATTGTTGTTGTGTACAGTGGTCATGATGGCGGGAAAGAAGAAAAAGAAGCTGTATTAGCATTTGCAAAACAACTTCCGCAAGAAACATTTCAAGTATTACAATATGGATTTATTAACCAACGTAATACACCGCCATTTGTTATCGCCATCCAAAAAAGAAGCAGCTAAGGATTAGGATTGCCCTAGCTGCTTTCCTATTTTTCGAAACCATTTTCCATTCACGTAAAAAAAGGCTGCTTGTTCTCCCCCGTAACGAATGAGTGATTTTGCAAAAGGCTTCACCGTTTGTTGGGAAACTACTTTTGCATCTGACAAATAAATACCTAACAAACCACGAAGGATCATTTGATGAAAATCCGGGTTTGGTAACTGCTGGATACTCTCATCCGCTTCTGTAAAAAATGTTTGAAATCGTCGAAACATCACGTCGTTCGAATCATAGTAAAAACAAAAGTTTAAATCTCCACCAACACGATCTTCTTCTTGGTCAATTAAGTAATCTAATAAAATATGTATTCCTTGCATCCATGGAAAGTAGGCATCAATTATTTTTTTGGCCTCTTGTTTTGTAAATGTTTCTTGATTCCCGCTCGAAATTAAACAAAAAATACCTAACGTCGAACCGCTTGAGGCAGAAAACTCATACCACGTCATTGTCGGAAGTTGTTGTTCATACTGTTGAAACCATGTGGATAAGCGTGGTACACGTTCGTCTACTTTGACATGTTTATGCACTTGTAAATCCACATACACTTGTGCTAATTGATATAATTGTTCTTTTATCTGTTCATAATGTGGATGTTTTTCTAAAAAATGTTGACATTCTGACACGAGTGCATCTAAATATCCACCGTCATCTTGTTCTTCCCGATATTGATAATATGATTGATGCGAAGCACCAGGTGTTAACGAATCAATCATCGCTTCGTGTAACATTCGAAAATCAGTCGGATCTAATGATGTACTTCGATCACATAAATTATCTAGGTAGTCACTAATCGTTTGATAAGCAACAATAAAATCAATATTTTGTTCATATTTTTCAGGCGTTAACAAACTATAAATGGCGCCACCTTCACAATGGAATGTTTTCGTTGCAATGCTTGCTAGCGCTTGTTTTCTTAATTCTTGATTCGGAATTTTTAACGCTAGATGTCTCCACTTATTCAATCGTAAATGAACCGCAGGAATCACTTTTCGATACACATTCCACATAAGTGATACCGGCGTTGTTGGAACGACCATGTAAAAAAACCTCCTATTGTTGATGCATTTCTAAAAAATAGTGCGCATACTTAAATACTTCTTCTTTTTCCGGTTCGTTAAATACTTCATGATACAAACCAGGAAACTCTTTATACATTTTATCTTTTGATGGTAATTGATTAAACCATTGATAAACAGCTTGTCTATCCACAACTAAATCATTTCCCCCTTGTAAAATTAACAGCGGGATATTCGGAAATTGCAATACATGTTCCTGTGCTCGTTCAATCATGCGTAGTAATTCGCGAAACCAATGAACGGAAACAGACGATAAAATAAAAGGGTCTTTTTCATCTCTTCGAATTTGTTCATCGTTTCGTGTCGCAACCTCCTTACGAATCGACGTAGTTACTTGCAGCGTTGGTGTGAAAAAGTTTGCAATTTTTGCCCCGTAATTTATAAACTTATTCGGTACATTAGCAATTCCTAAACTAGGGGAAGAAAAAATGAGCCCATCAATATGTACGCGCTTTTGCATCATTAATTCAATGGCAACTAGCGCACCCATGCTATGTGCGACAATATAGGTTGGACGCTTTAACATGTGCGATGTTGCAATCCATTTTTCCACTTCTAACACATACTCCATAAATGTGTGAATATAACCACGGTGTGAAATGTTATATCCTTGGCCAGGTAAATCCCCAATCACGACATGGTAACCACTGTTAAGAAACTGCTCGATTAACCACCGATACCGTCCGTGATGCTCCCCTGCTCCATGGATGATGACGATTGTTCCTTTAGGATTTTTTGTTTCATGTATCCACATGTATATTCCCCTTCCTCGTTTCTCTTTACTTGTGATAAACTACAAATAATTATGAATATTGTTTCATCTATTTTAAAGGAGGGCATTCGTATGATTACATACCCGTTTAAAGACAAAAGTCCACAAATTGCAGAAAGTACGTATGTAGCAGATAATGTTGTCGTTACTGGTGACGTTATCATTGGTGATGAGTGCAGCATCTGGTACGGTACTGTCATTCGTGGTGACGTTGCACCAACTATTATTGGAGACCGCGTCAACATCCAAGACCAATCGATGTTACATCAAAGTCCAAATAACACCTTATTACTAGAAGATGATGTAACGGTTGGCCATCAATGTTTATTACATAGTTGTATCATCCGAAAAAATGCACTAATTGGGATGGGGTCCATCATCTTAGATGGTGCTGAAATTGGGGAAGGTGCATTTATAGGTGCTGGTAGCCTCGTTTCTCAAAGTAAAAAGATTCCCCCTAACACGTTAGCATTCGGACGCCCTGCGAAAGTTATTCGTCAATTAACAGAAGAAGATTTGCAGAACATGGCACGAATTCGACGTGAATATGTGGAAAAAGGGCAATATTATAAATCCATTCAAAAATAAAAAGGAAGCAACTACGGTTGTTTCCTTTTCTATTATAGGAAATATTCCGTTAAAAAGAAGAAATCCATTTTTCTTTACAATAAATTTAGAAAAAATCGCGCGTTTTTTTACACTTTCTTAACAACTTGGGGAATATAATAAGTAAATAAGCTACTAGACTGTGGGGGGGCGATTTATATGAAAACGATGATTGGTCGTTTGACAGAGTGGGATCAATCGATTTTCCGTTTATTTAATCAACATTTTCACAGACGATCTGTGTATATGTTATTAACTAAAATTACGCATATCGGTGGTGCGAGAATTACCATCGCTACCTTATTACTCTTACTGTTATTTGCACCAGATCCATATGCAACGTATGCAAAAGCTGCTGCGTTTGCATTATTTTTCAGTCACCTTCCTGTTCAAATCGGCAAACATTTATTCCGTAGAAATCGTCCTTATCTTACATTATCTGATACCTTTGTTGTTCATAATCCATTGAAAGATCATTCTTTTCCATCCGGACATTCGACCGCCATCTTTGCTGCAACGACACCGTTTATAATTGGAGAACCGATACTTATGGTTGTGCTTCTTCCATTGGCACTGCTCGTTGCATCATCCCGAATCTTTTTAGGACTTCATTATCCTAGTGATGTTCTCGTCGGAATTTTACTCGGTTCTATTACTGGAATAGTTTGTTCTTCTATTATGATAGGATAACAAAAGTCACTCCCATTCCAGAGTGACTTTTGTTATTATGCTTCTTCTTTTAAAATAGCTGCTTTATCTGTTTGTTCCCAAGGTGCATCAATATCCGTACGTCCGAAATGACCATATGCCGCTGTTTTTTGATAAAGTGGGCGACGAAGATCAAGCATTTTCATAATACCAGCTGGACGAAGGTCAAAATGTTTGCGAACTAGCTCTACTAAGCGTTCTTCAGAAACTTTTCCTGTTCCAAATGTATCTACTGCAATAGAGACCGGCTTTGCAACCCCAATTGCATATGCTAATTGTACTTCACATTTTTCTGCAAGTCCTGCAGCGACAATATTTTTTGCAACGTAACGAGCTGCGTATGCAGCAGAACGGTCTACTTTTGTTGGGTCTTTTCCTGAAAAAGCACCACCGCCGTGACGCGCATATCCACCATATGTGTCTACGATAATTTTTCTACCTGTTAATCCGGCATCTCCTTGTGGTCCTCCAATAACGAAACGACCAGTTGGATTAATAAAATATTTTGTATCATCATCAATAAAGTTCTGTGGAACAACTGGTGTAATGACATGATCGTGTAAATCTTTTTTAATTTGTTCTAATGTAACATCTGGTGCATGTTGTGTGGAAATAACAATCGTATCAATCCGAACTGGTTTTCCACTCTCATCGTATTCTACTGTTACTTGTGTTTTTCCATCGGGACGTAAGTAGTCTAATTCCCCATTTTTACGCACTTCACTTAAACGACGTGCTAATTTATGCGCCAAAGAAATAGGTAAAGGCATAAGTTCTGGCGTTTCATTACAAGCAAATCCAAACATTAATCCTTGGTCCCCAGCACCGATTGCTTCGATTTCTTCTTCTGTCATTTGACCTTCACGTGCTTCTAACGCTTCATTAACGCCTTGAGCAATATCTGGTGATTGTTCATCAATAGACGTTAACACTGCGCACGTATTCGCATCAAATCCGTATTTTGCTCGTGTATATCCAATATCACCAATTGTTTTACGAACAATTTTTGGGATGTCTACATACGTCGATGTAGTAATCTCACCTGTCACTAATACCAATCCAGTATTTACTACTGTTTCACAAGCAACACGAGCATGAGGATCGTCTTTTAAGATGGCATCTAAAATGGCATCTGATACTTGGTCACAAATTTTATCTGGATGACCTTCTGTTACAGATTCTGATGTGAATAAGCGACGTTCAACTTTTTTTGACATGAACGTACCTCCTTCGTAAACTAATAGATACGGTACTCGTCCCATTTATTTATGAGATGTAATGAAAGCCGTTTTATTTCTCCCTTATTTTCAGTTCTTTTCAAAAGAACATACGTGCAAATAACAAAAAAAACCTTTCCCACTTTAATTATTTAGGAAAAGGTTGACGTTTGGCTTTTCCTCTTATCGTTCAAAGCTATTGCTTCGCACCAGGTTTAGCACCTTTTCACCATGAAGGTGTTGGTTGCCGGGTATCATCGGGCCTGTTCCCTCTACCAACTCGGGATAAGAGTATCCGTTCGTTCAAATGATAACGAACAATCGGATTCCTGTCAACAAAATGACTGGAATATTTTCAAATATTGAAACAATGTTACATCAAATGTCTCCTCTCAGCATTATTCTGAAAATTCCGTATGATAAACGGTTCATTTTTTTGATTACATCTGTTATATTATAGTAAAATTCATTATTATGTTGTTTTATGAAGGCGACGTTTTACTGGTACTAAATATTGGATATTTTTTATTTTTGACAAAAGTGTGAAATAGTATAGACTAATTTTCTAAATATGTTATACTATTTTTCGAATTATGAGATTTCCATTATTTTTTACATGTAAAATTGACATCAATATCGATGCTGAATAGAAAATTGAAAAAGGATGGTTTTGCAAAAATGGGTACTGTTGAATATTCAAAGGATTTACTTGATCTTTTAGCTGGTAAGAATATGCTTAATAACTTATCTGTTCCACAACTGATGGAAAAAGCATTAGAACGTAACGAAGGAAAACTGTCTTCTACTGGCTCATTAGTTGTATCCACAGGTAAATATACGGGTCGTTCTCCTAAAGATAAATTTATCGTAGATGAACCTTCTGTAAAAGATAAAATTAACTGGGGTTCTGTAAACCAATCAATTTCACCTGAACACTTTGACCGTCTTTATAAAAAGGTGATTAATTACTTAAGTGAAAAAGAAGAAGTATTCGTATTTGATGGTTTTGCAGGAGCAGACCCAGAACATCGTTTACAAATTAAAGTAGTAAATGAATATGCTTGGCATAATCTTTTTTCTCACCAATTATTCATCCGACCAACTGCGGAAGAATTAAAAGAGCATCAAACACAATTTACCATTCTTTCTGCACCGAATTTAAAAGCTAATCCTGAAGTGGATGGTACAAATTCTGAAACATTTATCGTGATTTCATTTGAAAAACGTATTGTTTTAATTGGTGGTACAGAATATGCTGGAGAAATAAAAAAATCTATTTTTTCTATCATGAACTATTTATTGCCAGAAAATAACATTTTATCTATGCACTGTTCTGCAAACGTAGGAAAAGAAGGCGATGTTGCATTATTCTTCGGTCTTTCTGGTACAGGTAAAACAACACTTTCTGCAGATCCAAACCGTCCATTAATCGGGGATGACGAACATGGTTGGTCTCCAAATGGGGTATTTAACATTGAAGGTGGTTGTTACGCTAAAACGATCAACTTATCAGAAGAAAAAGAACCACAAATCTTTCATGCCATTTCTTTTGGTACAGTGTTAGAAAATGTTATTGTGAATGAAAATACCCGTATAGCTGATTATGATGATACATCATACACTGAAAATACACGTGCAGCTTACCCAATTCAAGCAATCGATAACATTGTAGAACCAAGTATTGCAGGTCATCCTAATACTATTATTTTCTTAACTGCTGATGCATTTGGTGTTTTACCTCCAATCAGCAAATTAACAAAAGAACAAGCAATGTACCATTTCTTAAGCGGATATACAAGTAAAGTGGCAGGTACAGAACGTGGCATTACAGAACCACAAGCTACATTCTCTACATGCTTCGGTGAACCATTCTTCCCACTTCCAGCTTCTCGTTACGCTGAAATGTTAGGGGAAAAAGTGGTAGAACACAATGCACAAGTATTCTTAGTAAACACTGGATGGAGCGGTGGTTCATACGGTGCTGGTAAACGTATGAACCTTGCTTACACTCGCGCAATGGTGCAAGCTGCTTTAACTGGGGAATTAAACTCTGTTGAAACAAAAACAGACGCTATATTCGGATTTGAAGTTCCACTTCATTGCCCTGGTGTACCAGATGAAGTTTTACAACCACGTGAAACATGGGCTGATAAAGAAGCATATGATAAAAAACAAGCAGAATTAGCACAAAAATTCCATGAAAACTTCAAACGTTTTGCTGACGCTTCTGACGACATCCGTAATGCAGGACCTAAATTAGTATAATATGTTAAAAAGACTGGCTCTACTTAGCCAGTCTTTTTTGTATTCTTTTAATTCTCCTACTGATAACTAGCTACCCTTATCCACCTGTTAGCAACTTCATATAAACAGCATGCCAAAAGATATCCACATCATGAACAAGGATTGTTTCTTACTTCTACTTTTTTCATCCACATAATTACCTTTTCCGTCACTTGTTTATTTAATGGCTGTGGAAAAAGGTGTCCTTCTCCTTCGTATTTCCAAAATTCCATATCCTTTTGGAGCGTACGTAAGTGTTGTGCTAATGTTACTGCATGTTCAATTCCTACATTTTCATCTTTTACTCCATGAATAATAAGGACAGATGCTTCTAACTTCGGCAGATATGAAAAAATAGTTCGCTGTTCATAACGTTCTGGATATTTATTAGGTGTTCCGCCAATGACCCGTTTCAACATTTTCCGTAAATCCACTCGTTCTTCATACGCTAACGTCATGTCTGACACTCCCCCCCACGTTACCACAGAACAAACAGTAGGAATGGTACAAGCCGTTAACATCGCCATTAACCCTCCCCTTGAAAAACCAAAAACATGAATATGTTTCCCATTTACATTCGGATGATTTTTTAACACTTCATATCCATGAATAGCATCCCAACGATCGTTACCTGCGAAATCTTCCCATCCTTCTCCACCATCGTTTCCACGATAAAATGGTGCAAACACGACAAATCCATAAGATGCTAATTGAACGATACGAGCTACACGCACCTTCCCAACATTTCGAATGCCACCACGTAAATATAATAATCCTGAATATACAGCTTGTTTTTTTGGTTCTACTAAATACCCTTTTACCCGTAATCCTTCACTCTCATAAGTCACTTTATATAAAAGCAAATCAGGGTGTGGACACGGATAACGAATTTTTGAAATAACCACGAAAGTCACACCTTTCTATGTCTAATCATATGTTAAAGGTAAGATGTAGGAAGGAGAGATAATCATGAAACGATGGTTGTTCTTTTTAGCTCTCTCGATAAGTTGCTTGTTTTTCCTAGCTTCTTGTTCTTGGAATCATCCACAGCCATTACGAGTAGCAGAAGTGACACGATCTGTCTTTTACGCTCCCCAATACGTGGCGTTAGAACAAGGATTTTTTGAAGAAGAAGGATTAACGGTAGAGTTAACGACAACTTGGGGTGGCGATAAAACGATGGCGACCCTACTTTCTAACGGCGCAGATATTGCCTTAGTTGGTTCAGAAACATCCATTTATGTGCATAACCAAGGTACAAAAGATCCTGTCATTAATTTTGCAAAATTAACCCAAACGGATGGTACATTTTTAGTTGCAAGAGAGCCACACTCATCTTTTTCTTTTGAAGAATTAAAAGGAAAAACGTTTCTAGGACAGCGCAAAGGCGGGATGCCTCAAATGGTTGGGGAATACGTACTAAAAAAACATCATATTCATCCGCAACATGACCTTGAATTAATTCAAAATATTGATTTTCAAAATATCGCGAATTCCTTTGCTTCTGGAACAGGTGATTACGTTCAACTTTTCGAACCACAAGCTAGTTTATTTGAACAAGAAGGGATTGGTTCTATCGTTGCTTCGTTTGGAAAAGAGGCAACACACATTCCTTACACCGTTTATATGGCAAAAGAAAGCTTTTTAACAGAAAACGAAGAAGACCTAATTAAATACACACGTGCTATTTATAAAGCTGAACGATGGGTATATACGCATTCCTCTGAAGAAGTAGCAACTGTCATCACTCCTTATTTTGATGATATTTCGTTTGAATTGTTAACCAAAAGTGTCGAACGTTATAAATCACAACAGTCGTATGCGGAAAACCCTATCTTAACACCATCTGAATGGAAAACATTACAATCTATTATGATAGAAGCAAAAGAATTAAAGCAACCAGTTCCTTATGAAACGTTAGTAAACACAGACATTGCCGAACAAGCAATGCACAAGTAAGGGAGGGCAATCTGTATGACCTTTCTTCACATCGATTCTATTGCCCATTCTTTTTTTTCTGAACAGGAACAAACGGATGTGTTAGCGAATATTTCCTTACACGTATCTAAAGGTTCATTCGTTTCTATTTTAGGGCCAAGTGGGTGCGGCAAATCAACCCTTCTTTCGATTATTTCTGGGATTCTTCCCCCACAAAAAGGTCGAATACGCATGATGAATCGTGAAATTACGAAACCATCGTTAGATATTGGCTATATGTTGCAACAAGATTATTTATTTCCCTGGAAATCTATTAAGGAAAACATTTTATTAGGTCTTACCATTCAAAAAAAACAACACACCTCCGATACAGAACGTACGTTTAAACTGCTTGAAGAAGTTGGACTGTCTAACATTAGTCATCGTTATCCAAATGAATTGTCTGGTGGTATGAGACAAAGAATTGCCTTTGTCCGAACATTAGCCACAAACCCTTCTTTACTTTTATTAGATGAACCTTTTTCTGCTCTTGATTTTTCTACAAAGTTAAAATTAGAACATTTAGTTTGGTCGATGCTAAAGCATTACAATAAAACAGCGATACTCGTCACGCATGATTTAGAAGAAGCAATTGCAATGAGTGATCACCTCGTTTTATTAAGTGAACGCCCTAGTGTAATCAAAAAAACATTACAGCCCCCTGCATCTATTATCCATCTTCCGCCATTAGAAGCCCGAAAACACCCTGATTTTCTCCCCTTTTTCACACGGCTCTGGAAGGAGATGAATATGGATGAACAAGTATGAACTATTTTTAAAACAACGCAAACGAGAAAAAAGAATGGTTTTATCTGTCCAATTTTTCATCTTGTTTTTTCTTCTCATTCTGTGGGAGTTTTGTTCTTCTATGTCTTGGATTGATCCCCTTATTTTTAGTAAACCCTCGACTATTGCTCAATTAATGACGGAAAAGGTAAAGGATGGCTCTCTCAGCCTTCATATTGGCGTCACATTATTGGAAACAGTCATCAGTTTTATCGTTGGCACTGGAGCTGGAATTCTCGCTAGTATCTTATTATGGTGGTCTCCCACTTCCGCTAAAGTGAGCGATCCTTATTTAGTTGTCTTAAACGCAATGCCAAAAGTGGCACTTGGTCCAATTTTAATCGTTATTTTTGGCCCGTCTTTTTTTAGTATTATCATTATGGGAGCGTTGTTATCCGTCATTATTACGACCATCGTCATCTATCGTGCATTTCAAGAAGTAGATGCTAACTATATAAAAGTAATGCAAACGTTCGGAGCGACAAAGTGGCAAATTTTTCAATACGTAATTTTCCCTGCTTCGAAAATGACCATTGTTTCTTCGTTAAAAGTAAACGTTGGATTAAGTTGGGTTGGTGTGATTGTTGGTGAATTTTTAGTAGCAAAAATGGGGCTCGGATATATGATCATTTATGGGTTCCAAGTATTCCATTTCACACTCGTTTGGCTAAGTATTGTTTGCATTGTGTTATTAGCAAGTGTGATGTATAAAGTCGTGCATTACTTAGAAACACGCGTATGAAATAACCCTCGTCTATCGGGACGAGGGTTATTTCATACTAATTGACGCTTTTTAATTTGACGAAGACTTTGTTTTAACACTTCATCTTTCATCATAAAACTAAATCGTGAATCATCTTCAATATTTGTTGGTAACTCTGTTAATAAAATCGGTCCATTCGTTTCATAATAGGTACGTTGCTTCGTTAATTTTTTGATTGTAGCAAAATAAATATTTTTAATAATAACTGCACCTTTTCCGTCCACTTTATATTGTCCTAAATACGTAAGCGAATCCACTACTCCCCCAGTTTCCTCCATCACTTCCCGTTTTGCTGCATCAATCGTTGTTTCATTTTTTTCCACTTTTCCTCCAGGAAACTCATATCCCCTTCTTTTATGCTTTGTTAACAACCATTGATTTTTATAACGGCAAATGACCCATACGTGTTTTGGAAAACGTGCAAACGGATGGTCTGTAAATGAAAGTAAGACCGTATTCTCGTAAAAATCATGAAATTGATATGTTTCTTCCATTTCAAAAACTCCATCTCATTGTATTTTTTTCCGTCACTATCTCTATTATAGTGAAAATCAACAAGAAATTCATCTTCACAACGTAGAAAAAAGAACATGCTTTGCATGTTCTTTTAAAAACCTTCTTTTTCTAAACGTATATACAACGAATGTAAGTCTTTCATTTCCACATCATCTACGGTTTTAAAACCACTTTCAATATCCGATATTTCACAACTTACAACTTCTTTAGCATATTGTTGACGAAATAAAACGTCTAACAACAGGGATTGTTCTTTTGTTGACAAAGGAATTGTTACTAATTTTTCCACTCTACATCATCCCTTCAAAAAATATGGTTATATTATTATTCAATATTTCGAAAGAAAAACCTTTATTTTAAAAAAGATTTAAAGTTTTCTCTTCTTTTAGACGATATAGATGTATAGGAGGTTGAAAAATTAGGGTATATAAAATTAAAAGTCTTTTCTTCCTACGGAGTTCTATCAGCATATTCAAACTACTTCAGATAGATCTTTTGATGTGTGTTCATAAGTTTTAAAAAAAACCTTCTTTTTTTGGTACGCTAAGATACATATCAATTCCTAATTCTATTCATTTTACATAGTAGTATTTTCATAAGAGAGAGAGGTTAGGGGAAATGGATAAATCCAGTTTAATCGGACTTATTTTAGGTTTTATTGCTGTATTTGTTGGGATGGTTTTAAAAGGGGCAAAAATCGCTGCATTAAATAATCCTGCTGCCTTTTTAATCATTATTGTTGGAACGATTGCTGCTGTTATGATTTCTTTTCCAATGAACGAACTAAAAAAGGTTCCTAAATTAATTAAAATTATTTTCAACGAACAAAAACTACCAAATATTTCAGGATTAATTCCTATTTTTTCTGAATGGGCGGTAATTGCTCGTAAAGAAGGATTACTTGCTTTAGAAAGTAAAACACAAGAAATTGAAGATCCATTCTTAAATCACGGAATGAAAATGGTCATTGATGGTCAACCTCCAGAAGTTGTTCGCGACTTATTAGAAGAAGAAGTCGATGCAATGGAAGACCGCCATGCTGTTGGTGCATCTATTTTCACATTAGCTGGAACGTATGCACCAACACTTGGGGTTTTAGGTGCCGTAGTCGGTTTAATCGCTGCGTTAGGAGATATGTCTGACATGGAAAAATTAGGACATGCTATTTCCGCTGCTTTTATCGCCACACTACTAGGGATCTTTACGGGTTACGTTTTATGGCATCCATTTGCAAATAAATTAAAACGAAAATCACAACAAGAAGCGTTAATAAAGCGAGTGATGATTGAAGGTATCCTTTCTATTCAAGAAGGAGCATCTCCTCGTGTGATTGAGGATAAACTTGCTACGTATGTGCCAGAAAGTGAACGTCAATTAGAAGATATGGCAGCTTCCGCAAAAGCAGGTGAGGCAGTAAATGGCTAGAAAAAAAAGAAAAAAACCTAGCGATCATATGGACGAATCATGGTTATTACCATATTCAGACTTATTGACGTTACTACTCGCACTATTTATCGTTTTATTCTCGATGAGTAATATTGATTCAAAAAAGTTTGCCGAATTTTCTAGTTCTTTTAATTCTGCTTTAAATGGCGGTACTGGAGTAATGGAAAATCCAAGCCCAGTAGAAGTAGAAAATCCAAAATCAATTGGAACAAAAGATGCTGGTACGAATGCGAAAAATAAAGAAGAGGCCGCAGCAGCAAAAAAAGCGGTAACAGAAAAACGAGAATTACAAAACATGCAAAGTCAAATTGACACTTATATTGAAGATCAACAGCTAAATCAAAGTTTACAAACAAATTTAACGGATGAAGGGCTACGAATTACTATTTTAGACCGTGCCTTATTTGATTCTGGAAGCGCTACTGTAAAGCCTGAATCGATTGATTTAGCTCGAGAATTAAGTGACTTGCTAGTTAGTGAACCACCGCGTAACATTACAGTTGCTGGCTTTACCGATAACGTTCCAATTGGTTCTGCTAATTTTGATTCTAACTGGGATTTAAGTGCGATGCGGGCGATTAACTTTATGAAAATTGTGTTAGAAAATCCGAGCTTAGATCCTTCTAACTTTAGCGCACAAGGATACGGAGAATATAAACCTGTTGCTTCTAATGATACACCAGAAGGCAAAGCACAAAACCGCCGGGTAGAAGTGCTGGTGCAACCAAATGTTGATTTAGAAGCCGCTAAAACGAAACAAGTAGAAAAAAAATAAGACTTGTCCCAAGGACAAGTCTTATTTTTTAAATGAAAATTCTATTTTATTCATTCCTTTATTATACATTAACATTGCATCAAACTGTTTCTCCCTTTTTTTTAATCCTTTTATTACATCTGTTTTCCCTTGTTGGCATAATTGTTTGACATGGGCTTGTGTGATTCTTTTTCCTAAAATCGTTTTCGATAATGTAAAGGAACATTTTGTTTTTGTATAGTCATTGCAACCATAAAAATTTCCTTTATCGACAATCTGTCCTTTTTGACATTTGGGACATACTCCGAGTTTTGTTGGTCCCCGTTTTTTTCGTCGCGTGCGTTTTCCTTCTATTTGTATGCCTTTAAAGTCCCACGTTTCTGCATGTTGTTTTGCATCATCAATAATTTTTGTCGTTAATTTTTTTGTTTGTTCCATAAAAGATGCTGGTGACGCCTTTCCTGCTCCAATTTCTTCTAAACGTAGTTCCCATTTTGCCGTCATTTCAGGAGAAGCAAGCACTTTTTCTCCAATCGCATCGACTAATACTTTCGCTTTATCCATTGCAAACACTAGGTTTTTTTGAACAAGAATATATTCCCTATCTTTTAACATCGTAATAATTCCTGCCCGTGTTGCTTCTGTCCCTAATCCTTCTGTTTTTATTAATACTTTTTCTAATTCTTCATTATCAATAAATTTTCCTGCCGTTTTCATTAACGTTATTAATTGTCCTTCTGTGTATCGTTTTGGTGGTTCTGTCTTTCCTTCTTTTACTGCAACAGCTGACACGTTTCCTGTTTCTCCTTCTTGGACATTCGGAAGCAAATCATCTTTTTCTTTCTCGTTTGGCATGATGACTTTTCGCCATCCTGCTTCAATCTGCTGCTTTCCTTTTGAAACAAATGTCGCTCGTCCATCGACTAGCGTTTGTATCGTCGTATAATCGACAATAGCATTCTGATAGTGAGTCGCAATAAGCCGTCGAACGACTAAATCATATATTTTTTCTTCATCAGGCGCTAAGCTTTTCGGGTCTACCACTTGTTCTGTCGGAATCACGGCATAGTGATCTGATACTTTCTTTTCATTCACAAATCGTTTATTGTATATAATATTTGGTTGTGGTACTGGAAACAAAGAGTTATATGTTTGATACTGCGCAAGTTTTTGCAAAATCGAAGGAAATTCTGCTGCTTCCCCTTTTGTCACATAGTTAGAATCAGAACGAGGATACGAAACAATTCCTCTTTGATATAACTTTTGTAATATATCTAATGTTTTTTTCGGTGGAAATTTGTATCGTTTATTCGCCGTTGCTTGTAAAGCAGATAAATTAAATAAAAGCGGTGGTTGGTACTCTTTTCGTTCTTTTTTTAACTCGGAAATACTTGCTTCTTTCCCCATACAAAACATCGCAATTTTTTTAGCTAACTCTTCTTTTTTTATTCTCGTTCCACCGTCTTTATGCCAAACGCCCTCGTATGTATGCTCCCCCATTTGGAATGTCGCTTTCACTTCCCAAAATGGTTCTGATTGAAAGTTTTCTATTTCTCGTTCTCGCTTTACAATAAGTGCTAACGTAGGCGTTTGCACACGCCCGACGGAAAAGACATCATTCATCCCTTTTTGTTTTAATAAAATCGTATAAATCCGTGATGCATTCATCCCAACAAGCCAATCGGCACATGCTCTCGTATAGGCTTCGTAATAAAGCGAGCGTGTCGCTTCCTCCGTTTTTAATGACTGAAAACCTTCTACAATCGCTTTTTTTGTTAAAGAGGAAATCCATAATCGCTTCATCGGTTTTCGAACGCCACTTAAATGAATAATATTTCGAACAATCAGTTCTCCTTCACGCCCAGCATCACCAGCATGAATAATCGACGTTACTTCTTTATCCCGTAATAAATTTTTTACCATTTGAAACTGTTTATACTTTCCTTTCGCAATCTCGTATTGAAATTGTTCCGGTATCATCGGTAACGTTTCTAATCGCCAAGCTTTCCATGTAGCATTATATTTTTCTGGATTTACTAATTGCGTCAAATGTCCAATTGCCCAAGTAACATACGCCCCGTCTGGAAATAGTTCATTCGGTACTATTTCTAAAAAACCATTTCGTTTTTTTACTTGAAAAGGAGAAGCCAACGTCCGACCTTGATCTGGCTTTTCCGCAATAATTAATACACGTCCCATCATTTCCACCTCGGCTTTTTATACCATAATCTTCTATATGTCATTTCCCGTAGCAGTTTTTACAAAAACAAAAAAAGCTAAATTCTCTTTCAACAAGATTCTTAGCTTTTTCGTATCGTGATTACTTTTTTCTATACACATGTTTTATCATATATCGATTAAAAACAAACGTTGCAAATGGAAATAGTGATGCACAAAAGCCAGTGAATAAAAAGCTAAATTTCCAATTATCTTTCATTGCTACTTCAATTAGCATTAACACATATAAAACGAAAAGCACTCCATGTGCCATTCCATTATATTTTACAAATACAGGCATACCAAAATTATATTTTAAAGGCATTGCAATAAATAACAACGTAAGAAATGAGATTCCTTCAATAATCGAAATAATTCGAAAACGACCAAACGATGTTGCTAACATTTTTTTCTCTCCATTCTTTGTTCAATCTCTAATTTAAAATTCATCCTCCACTTTCATTGGTGTTGTCGCACCTTCACATTTAGAAGTGGGGGACTTCGTTCGGAATATCATTTAAATTTTATCATGTTGCTTCTTTTGTTGCTACTTCTTTCCCTTGTTTTCGTTCAGAATAATACGAAAATGTTGTCCATACATATATCATTCATCCTTTGTTTATGTTAGATTAAAGATGGATAATATTTGAAGGGAGCAATTCATTCACGATGAAAAAAATAATTTGGCTAGTGATTTGTACGCTAGTATTCTCCATCATGGTAGGTTGTACGAATCAAGAAGAAAAACAAAAAGAATTAGAAAAAGAAAAACGTGCAAAAATGTCTCCAGAAGAAGTAATAGAACAAATGTATGAAGCAGCAAAAGCGGACGATTTTGATACATTTAAATCATATATGGATATAGAGCGAATGACCGTTATTACCGGACTTTATGAAAATAAATTAGATAAAAAGTTAAAAAAAGATATGAAAACACTTGCAAGCCATGCTTCCTCTGTTCATTCTTATAAAGACTTGTCCTTTACCAAACTAAACAAAAGTGATTTTGGACAAAGTCTTCTTGAGTCAAAACCAATCGGTCAAACGATGGTGATGCTAGAAGATCTTCCACTGATTGCAGAACATTACAAAGTGACGTCTGCTGAAGCAGGTTATACTGGATTTATCCCTTTTGTGAACGAATATGGAAATGACGTTATGAAAGAAGCTTTACAAAAAGAAGAATTTCAACAAGATACATTTCTTCAAATTGCTCTTCTTCGCATGAAAGAAGATGGTTCCTTTCAAAAAGCGATTGATACATTTTACACAGAAGAAGAATTACAAGCATATAGCGAAGCAAAAGCGGATTTATTAACTCAAATCGAACAACAAAAGCAACTACTAGTTAGCCAATATCAAGGAGAAAACAGCCTTGAAAGTTTAGGGAAAGATATATCCATATATTTAGAGAATTACATTTCTACTTTTGAAAAACCAGTGAAACATCCAACAGACGTTAATCCCCAACTTTTTTTAATCAGTAAAAAAGAAGAAGGTTATTTCATTTCTTCTTATGAATCAATTATTATTCGCTAAAACCAGTCGCTTCCGTTTTTAAAATACGGAAGCGACTTTTTTGTTCTCTTTTCTTTTTTATGTTATACTTTATATACAAACTAAAAAAACTATTTTTGTATTATGAGTTTTCTGATATAAAAATAAGCGTGGAGGATTGGTAATGAGAGCACGGATTATCGATGCATTCATTGAGGAAATTCAATATAAAGGGATAAAATGTACAATGGATGACGTCGCTAGCCGTTTAGGTATTAGCAAACGAACATTGTATCAACATTTTCCATCAAAAGCAGAACTATTAGATACAGTTGTCGAACAAACGTTAAAAGAAGCAGATGAAAAAACAGAACAAATTGTTCAAGATTCATCACTTTCACTACTAGAAAAAATACGTAGCGTGATGATGGTTTTACCTAATCACTATGAATTGTATGATTTACGTATTTTAGAACAAATGAAAAGACATTATCCGGAACAATGGAAAAAAATAAACGATAATCTACAAGATGATTGGGATGTCCTTCGTACCCTCATTGAACAAGGCATGAAAGAAAATCTTATCGTTACCAATAATGTTTCTCTCATTATGAAACTAATTATTGATGCGACTAATTCGACTCTCGATCAACGATTTTATTTAGAAAATAATATTAGCGTGGCAAAAGCATTAGAAGAGATTGTGAACATTTTATTGCACGGACTTGTCATACAAGAAAAAAACTAGGGGGAACAATGTTTGTTCTTTTCTTTTTATGAAAACTAAAAAAACAAAAAAAGTTTCAACCGTACTACTATCGTTCATAGATGGGGTTCTTAAAACTTGTTTAGGAGTGAAAATATGAGCGTCTTTAAACAACTAACGCGCCGACAACTTTCTCATTTGTTGGTCATTATCTTCGTTCTTTTCTTTGATATGGTGCTGTATAGTTTTATTATTCCGATGGTTCCATATTTAAAAGAAACATATACGTTAAATGCTTCGATGATGGGTATTTTATTTAGTATGTATGCCATCTCGCTTTTCTTAACCACCCCTTTTTTTGGTCGTTTAACCGACCGAGTAGGACGAAAATATACTATTTTAATTGGATTATTTAGTCTAACCATCTCCACTTTATTATTTGCTTTTTCCACGTCTATTTTCATGTTATTATTGGCTCGTTTTATTCAAGGTGCTGCAGCAGCTGCCTCTTGGACAGCAGCATTTGCTCTTTTAGCAGACCTTTTTCATAAAGAACAACGTGGTCCAGTCATGGGAATTGCGTTAACAGGTGTATCAACTGGTACATTACTAGGTGCTCCCATCAGTGGCTTTTTATTTGACCTAGGTGGTTATCAACTTCCATTCATTATTACAGCAAGTGGTCTATTCATCTTAAGTGTGGTAACTATTTTTATTCTAAAAGAACCAATTCGACAAAAGCAAGAAACTTCTACGAATATGCGGTCTTTATTAAAAAATAAAACAGTTGTTTTTATTTTAGCAATTATTCTTTTGGGCGAAACAACATTAGTATTATTAGAACCGTTATTACCTGCTTTTATTACTGAACGATTTCATACATCTTCTAGCGAAATTGGGTTAATTTTTGCCATTATCACTATTGGGTATGGAATGATGGCTCCTATATCTGGTGCTTTATCAAACCATCTTCATCCCCACATCGTGATGATTGGAAGTCTTATTATATTAGCTTTTCTTTTACCCTGGCTTGTTTTTACAACATCTCTTTGGCAAACCATGCTCGTTGGATTCCTTGTTGGCGCCATGATTGGGGCTGTTATTTCACCAACGATGACTTCTTTAGGAGAAGCAGTGGATGAGAATAATAATGAAAATTACGGAACAGCTTACGGTTTATCTAATATGGCGTTAGCTGTTGGAATGATGATTGGTCCAACTATTACAGGCGTATTAGCAGATATGTTTTCGATTCCGACAGTCATGATTGTCATTAGCATTAGTCTTTTTTTATCCTCTGTACTTTTAAGTATAGTGAATCCAAAAAAACAAATTTTAACGAAAATAGAAAGGAACTGATTTTTATGAAATCGGCCATACAACCGAAAACGACAAATATTCAATTGAAGGAGGTTACACGCAATAACTGGGAAGATATTGCCCTCCTCACTGTCGACGATGGCCAAAAAGAATTCATCGAATCCAATGCTTTTTCATTAGCACAATCTGTTTTTGAACCAAATTGGAGACCATTTGGAATTTACACAAACAATGAATTAATTGGATTTACGATGATTGGAAAAGAAGCAAAAACAGAACATATTTGGTTAGATCGTTTCATGCTGGATTATCATTACCAAGGAAAAGGATATGGGAAACGATCATTTTCCTTAATCTTACACTGGATATACGAAACATTTCATTGTAACGAAATATTTTTAAGTGTCCATTATAAAAATAACCATGCAAAAAAAATGTACGAACGATTTGGATTTCGCTTGACTGGAAAAATGGACGGACCAGAAATTATTATGGTAAAGGCATCTTAAGACTTTTAAAAAAGTAAGTAATAGTTGATGAAGGTATCGTGTATATTATGTAAATAAAAAGTAGAGAAGGGAAATGATTACATCCCTTCTCCATTTTATTTAGTTTCACTTCTTTTTATGAGGCAATATACTTTTTTCAATTCAGATACAATATTATTTTTCCTGTATACAAACTCAAAATTCATTTTTTATATCCACTCATATTTTTTAAAAATACTTGCGAGTCCATTTCTTGATTTAGCTTTATTTTTTTTGTAGTAATCGAATATTTAATTTGTCCATTGTCATCAAATGAACGAAAATCTAGTATAATTCCAGTGTTTTTTTCCACAATCATTTCAAAATTCCCCTTTAAATTATCCGATAATTTTTCACTAACAACCCCTGTAATTTTGTATGTTGGCAAACCTAAGTACTCAATCTCGCTTTCTATTTTCCAATCTTCGTAAAACATAAATAAAAAACTTAACTCAAAATTAATACTTTGACTTGCATACCCTATAAACTCAGCATCTTGTCTAGACAATTGACTCCCAGTTTCATTTAAATATCGTTTATTAGGCGGCATCTTTAAAAGTTTTTCATCCTTTTTTACTGGATGCCAACTAAATTCTTGATATGTTCCTTCGTTATCATCAAAGGTTATTTTTTTATTCTCATTATAAATAACTGTTTTTTCCTTTTGATTATTTTCCATAAAAGAAGAACGCCCTCTTTTATGCTCGCTATCAATATAATATGTAATTTTTTGTGTGGAATCTATTTCTACATCAACTACTTCATATTCTCCTTCAACCGTTTTAAAATAGTCAATAGAGTCAACTATTTTTTGATGAATTCTTTCTTGTTCAGGATATTTAGAGCTAGCTTTTACTGCTGTTTCAAATTGTTTAAATTCTTCATTTGTTTTATCATCTTCTTTTATTTCTTCTTGCTCCCAAAATGGGAATACTTTAAATAACAATAAAGCTATTAAAAAACATGTTAAAAGTATTTCCACGACATAACTTTTTCTTTTCACTATTTTTCACCTACCTTATAATTCCACAGCTTTCCCATATCTATTTCCTTGTTTCGCATGCTCCATTATCTGTTCTTGATAAAGTTCTTGACTAATGTATAAATATATTGGTTTCTTTTTGTTTTTTACTATATCTTGTTTAACATTGTAAATTAAAGTGAAAGTGTAGGTTTCATTTGGTTTGATCCGTTTTAATTTTTCCCCATCAAAATCACCTTCATTTGTTTCAAATTTATAGTTTCCAATCCCTAATGGAGATTCAATAAATCTTACGACATTGATTGGTTGGTAACTATTATTTTTTATATCCATTTTTATTGTGATAGGTACAAATTTCCCATCATACTCCTTTAATGGATTTCCGATCTGATGGGAAAGAACGGTAACTTCTAATTCATCACATATAACTTTCTCACCCTCTGTATAATATTCAATATTAAAATGTGTAGGTACATCTTTATTCACATCATACATACGATAAATAAAAAAAAATAAAAGTATACAAACAGATATTGTCACATATAAGGTTTTCCTTTTCATTCCTGATCCCCTCTAATCTGCTCATGGTTTATAATTTTTCCATTTTCAATGGTAAACATCTCATCTGATAATAATTTTAAATCCTCTTGACTATGACTTGCGATTAAAATCAATTTATTTTCTTTTTTCATTTGAAATAATAAATTTCTTACCATTTCTAATCCTTCTGTATCAAGCGCATTGGTAGGTTCATCTAAAATAATGAACTCTGGATTTTCCATTAAAGCTTGAGCAATCCCAAGTCGTTGCTTCATTCCTAATGAATATTTTTTGAATTTTCTTTTATCATCTGGATCTAATCCAACAGCTTTTAAACTCTCCCTAATTTGCGCTTCACTTACCACATGATTAATTTCTGCAATTAATTTAAGATTTTTTAATCCTGTTAAATCAGGTAAAAACCCAGGGTATTCAATTATTACACCGACACTTTCTGGAAACGAAATTTCCTTTCCTAATACTTGATTATCAATCATAATTTCCCCGTCCGTTGGATGAATTAGTCCACAAAGAGCCCTAAATAACATCGTTTTTCCTGAACCATTCCTACCTTTAAAACCATAAATTTTCCCTCTGTATAAAGTTAAATCAATATTTTGTAAAATAAATTGTCCTTTTATTTTTTTTGATAAATTTTTTACAATCACATACGGTTGATTATCCACTTCGTACACCTCAAATCATATCTCGTCTTTTAATAAATAAGTAACCTAAGTATCCAAAACCTACCATTCCAACTATGTTATAAATGAATGATTTCTGAATGGATAATGAAGATGTTCCATAAAAAATATCATGCTTTAATAGCATAGAATGAATGCCTGGTAACCATTGATAATCAATAAAGATAGATAAACAAACGATAATCAATGTTAATAATAAGGCATATTGTGAACTTATAAATATTGTAAACATCAAATGAATGAATCCTAGAACTATAGATGTTGTGCTATATAAACAAAATAAAAGAAAAAGAAACTGTAATCCATTTGTTTCTGCTAATAGTGCCCCCGTAAGCAATCCTTTAGAAATAGGTCCCCACTCTAACACTGGTTGTAAAAAAAACACTCCTAGAAGATACATGATTAAAAACATCAAACCATACATAATAAATACATTTATAATGATCCATAATAACTTTGCTAACCAATATTCTTGGATGCGCTTTGTCCTTGTTAAAATATAAATGGCATTTTCTTTTATATCATCACGTATAAAATCACCAATAATAAAAAGAATTAAAAAATGAATTAAAATCCATGTGATTGGTATATCTCCTATATCTTCAATAGCAGTTAAATACTCTGACGATTTAAAACTTTCTAAAAATAAATCAAGGACAGTACCGTTTTGATAAGAAAGAACCCATATATTTTTAAAAGATAAAGTCACAATCAAAAAGAAAAATACCCCATAGCGAGATTTATTTTTCATCCATCCATATAATAAATCTCGCCTTAAAATATCCATTACCAATCGCACATTAATCATCCACAGATACTCCTTAATTTAAAAAATCTCGTTTATTATAGGCTTTTTTTCCAATGTAATATAATAAAATAGTAATACTAAGTAAATATAATAGATTGAATAATATACCATTTATATTTTTCCAATGATTGATATCGAGTCTAATTACATGCATAAAGATAGAATTTTCTAAAAAAAATGCATCGATATAGCTGAATACGACTACAATAATAAAAATAAATATATTATTATGCATCATCGTTTTTAAACACATTGCTAGAAGTGCTATCATTATCAATGCTATAAATTTTATAAAAAACAAAGTAATCAGTATCTTTGGAGTCGTTAAACTCTTTGCATAATATAAAAAATATTGTTTTTCGTTTTCTCCCAAAAAATAATAAAACATACCGTCTTCACTGATCCATTTGTTCTCAAAACTTCCTAATAAAAGTCCTGCTAAAAAATAACCTCCAAAAACAATCAGTATTGTAAAAACGAAAGATAATAATACCATTATTCGGGACGTTTTATCCCAAATATCCATTCTTGATTGATGTTT